>NZ_JBVJHZ010000025.1:0-80784 GCF_055586545.1 Glycomyces sp. NPDC050141
CCCCCCCCCCCCCCCCCCCCCCCCCCCCCCCCCCCCCCCCCCCCCCCCCCCCCCCCCCCCCCCCCCCCCCCCCCCCCCCCCCCCCCCCCCCCGCCTGTTTCCTGATTCAGGTTCAAGCGGCAGTGGCCACCTCCACCCTGTTCCGGCGCACCGTCGCCACGGCCACGACAGCCGCCGCGAGGGCCACGGCTGCGGCGGCGATGAACGCGGCCGAGTAGCCGTCGGTCAAGGCGACCGGGTCGCCGAGTTCGTTGGCGCCGAGCGGGACCGCGATGGCGGTGATGGTGGCGAGGCCGAGCGCGGAGCCGATCTGGTAGCTCGTGTTCACGATCCCCGAGGCGAGGCCGCCCTGTTCGGGTGCGGCGCTGGAGATGGCCATCTGCAGCGAAGGGATGAACGCGAGCGACATGCCGAGCGCGGCGACGAGCGAGGCCGGGAGCACGTCCGCCGCGAACGTCCCGTCAGGGCGGACGAGCGAGAGCCATCCCAGGCCCGCCGCGAGCAGGACCAGGCCGGTGACGATCATCGCCTTTGGGCCGAACTTCGCCGTCAGGCGCGGTGCGATGACGACCATGCCGATCATGATGAGCGCGGTCATCGGCAGCAGCGCCGCCCCCGAGGGGAAGGCCGAGTAGCCGAGGACCTGCTGCAGGTACAGGTTGAGGAAGAACCACATGGGGATCCACGCCGCGCCGAGCAGGGCCTGGGCGAGGTTGGCCGCGCCTAGGTTCGCGGCGCGGAAGACCGAGAGCGGCATGAGCGGTTCGCGGCGCTTGGCCTGCACGGTGAAGAACAGGGCGAGCAGCGCCGCGGCTCCGATGAGGACGCCCCAGGTCTGGGGCGAGGCCCAGCCGACCTCGGGTGCCCGCACGATCGCGAAGACCAGGCCGCCGAGGCCGAGCGTGGCGGTGGCCGCGCCGAGCCAGTCGATCGAGCCGCGGGTGCCCGCGCCGCCGGGCAGGAGCGCCGGTGCTGCGGCGACGGCCAGGACGGCGATGGGCAGGTTGATGTAGAACACCCAGGGCCAGGAGGCGTACTCGGTGATGACGCCGCCGAGGAACACGCCTGCGGTGCCGCCCGCCGGGGCGGCCGCGCCGTAGACCGCGAAGGCCTTCATGAGCTCTTTCGGGTTGGCGCCGAAGAGCATCATGAGCAGGGTGAGGGCCGAGGGCGCGATGAGCGCCGCGCCGACGCCCTGGGCCGCGCGTCCTGCCAGTTCGACGGCCGCGTTGCCGGCGAGGCCCGCCGCGAGCGATCCGATGCCGAGGATGATCCAGCCGAGGCTGAAGACCCGGCGGGCGCCGAGGAGGTCGGAGAGGCGGCCGCCCAGGAGCAGCAGCCCGCCGAAGACGACGACGTAGGCGTTGAAGACCCAGGAGAGGTTCTCGGGGGTGAAGCCGAGGTCGGCCTGCATCTTGGGCAGGGCGACGCCGATGATCGAGGTGTCCATGATGACCATGAACTGGGCGAGGGCGATGAGCGCGAGGGCTATCCAGCGCCGCGAGGCCGGGGGTGTCGTGGTGGACGACATGTCCGTCTCCTATACCGGTAGGGGGTATGCCAGAGAGGCACTACTCCGTTGGTGCGCAAGACCTCCGAGGGCCGGGGATCCGCGTGGAGGTATTTCTAACATACCCCCAGGGGGTATATCAACAGCTGTGTTGCAGATCGCTTCGCGGCGACATCGTGCTCCACCCCGCTTCGAAGAGCGTGTCCGCAGCACACTCGGCGGCGGTGAGGTCGTCCACGATGACGCACACCTTGCCCTGCTCGGCCGCGATGTCCACGGCGAGCACACCTGCCAGACCCGCGAGCTCCTCGCGAAGACCCGCAAGGCAACCGGCGCACGTCTCCGCATTCAGTTGCGTCACCCGGAACGCGACAAGGCTGTAGTCGACAGTGATCAATGCATCTCCTCTGGCAGCGTGATCGCCCGGCGCGATACCCCTCTCGGGTACCCTCGCGGACGCTTGCACCAAGCCTGTCCGAGCCCGTCCCGCCCGTCCACGGATCGGCGTGTCCGGTGCACGTCATGGCGGGAACCGGACAACGAACCGAATAGGAGCCCTTCATGGTCGAACCCCTCGGCGGCACCACCGACGACCAGTCAGCGCAAGCGGTCTACGCCCGGATGCTGCAGCACGGTGAGACCTTCGCGCAGGCGGTAGCAGCGGTCGGATTGCCTGGAGCCGACGTGCCGAAAGTCCGCCGCCGACTTAGCGAGCTCGGGCTCCTCGACGGCACCGCCGAGATCGCTGTCGACGCGGCCGCGGCTCTCACCCGCATCCTCGGCGAGGGTCGCACTCAGCTCGCTGAAACCCTTGCGGCCCTGGTCGATCGACAGCAGGCCGCGTTCTCCGTCGCGAGTGACTACGTGCGACTCGCCGCCAAGGGGCGCAGCAACGCTGTCGAGATCCTGCCCAGGGACGACACCTTCCGCGCCCGTATGGAGTCGCTTCTGGATCACGCGGCCGAGTCGAGCCGCCGCGAACTCGTGGCGATGCACCCGCATGCAGTATGGGACGAGCGGTACTTCGAGGACGGCCTGCGCCGCACCAAGGAGCAGCGCGCCCGGGGCATCTCGGTCCGGACCCTCTACGCCCAGCAGACGCTGCGCCAGGCCTCGCTGCGCGAGTACATGCTGCGGAAGATGGAGGCGGGCATGCTCATCCGGGCCGCGCCGATCACGCCGATCCGGATGCTCGTCTACGACCGCGAACTCGCCATCGTGGACGCCCCGCGCGACGAGGAGATCGGCGCGATCGTCATCCGCGACCGCCTCCTCGCCGAACCGCTGGTCGACTTCTTCGAGTACTGCTGGATCACCGCCTCCGAGCTCGACCAGGTCCTGGCCAGCACCGACGGCTCCGGCCTGACCGAGCAGCAGACCGCCGTCCTGCGCCTCCTCGCCTCCGGCTCCAAAGACGAGGCGATCGCCCGCAGCCTGGGCGTCTCGGTGCGCACCGTGACCCGAATCGTCGCCGAACTGATGAGCGAGCTCGGCGCGGCGAGCCGCTTCCAAGCCGGCGTCCTCGCCGCCCGCCTCGGATGGCTCGACTGAGCAACGCCGGCCAGCATTGCGAACAGATACCCCCGCCCGGTATAGTGGCCGAACTGAAGGCGTCCAGTGCTCGCAATCTTCCAGCAGACGCCTCACTGGTGGAGCTCCACTTAGCTCCGCTTGCCTCGCTTGAATACCAGGGTGATGCCATGGCTCGCAAGATCGCGCGTATCGCGCTGATCGCGATGCTCATGGTGTGTCTGGTGGCCATGTTCTCGTGGGGTCACCGCGGGCATTCCGACGACATCGAAGCCCAGCCGGGCTCGGTCTCGGAGATGGCGCACCACCACGCGGGCATGTCCCATCACGGCCAGGAGGAAGCCGAACCGGAAGGCGATGAGGCCCCAGGCGGGCTGCTGTCCTTGTTGGGCGTCATGGCCCTGTGCGGCGGGATGCTGATCCGGGTCGTCGTGGCATTCCTGCGCCCGCTGCTCTTCCGGGTGCTCGCTGTCTTCGTGGTGTTCGCTGCGGCGATCGTGGCCGAGCCCGTTCGAAGCCGATGGCGCCCAATACCTTTCCGGCTCAGGCCGACTTCGCTGCTGCTCAATCGGATCGCGGTGCTGCGGATCTAGATTCGGCCCCCGCCTGGGGATAAGCCGCCGAATCAGCATCCATAGCAACACCATCCGAAAGGCAATCCATCATGCGTGCACTGACACGTCGTTCCGTGCTGCGCGGCGGAGCCGCCGCGCTCCCCGCCGCCGCCCTCGCCGCCTGCTCCGGTGAGGAGCCCGCGAGCCCTTCGTTCGTCGCCCCTGACTCCGAGCGGGTCGCCGCGGCCGAGGCCGCCCGCAACCCCGGCGCCGTCCGGGAATTCCAGCTCAACCCCGTCGCCGCCGAAGTCGACCTCGGCGGCCTGATCGTCCCCACCTGGTCCTACGGCGGCGTCATCCCCGGCACGCCGATCCGGGTGGCCAAGGGCGAACAGGTCAAGGCGGTCGTCACCAACGGCCTGCCCGAGGCCACGACTGTGCACTGGCACGGCCTCCAGATGCGGTGTGACGCCGACGGCGTCCCCGACCTGACCCAGGCCCCGATCGAACCCGGCGCCACGTACACCTACCAGTTCACCGCCCCCGATGCGGGCACGTACTGGTTCCACCCGCACATGGGCACTCAGCTCGACCGGGGCCTGTACGCGCCGCTCATCGTCGAGGATCCCGACGAACCCGTCACCTGGGATCTGGAGTGGACCGTGGTCCTGGACGACTGGATGGACGGCGTCACCGGCACCCCCGACGACGTCCTCGCCGAACTCGCCCAAGGGATGAACATGGACGAGGTCGGTTCCGGCGGCGGCCACGACGGACACGGCCAAGCACCCACGGCCGATTCGTTCCTGCTGCACGGGGCCGAGTCGGACCTGCTGGGCGCCGACGCCGGAGACGTCCGCTACCCGCACCACCTCGTCAACGGCCGCGTCCCGGCCGACCCCGAGGTGTTCACGGCCGAACCCGGTGCGCGGGTGCGGATCCGGATCATCAACGCCGGAGCCGACACCGCTTACCGGGTGGCCTTGTCCGGCCACCGGCTCACCGTCACCCACACCGACGGCTTCCCCTGCGAGCCGGTCGAGGCCGACGCGATCCTCATCGGCATGGGCGAGCGCTACGACGTCGTCGTCACCCTGGATGACGGCGTCTTCGCGCTCGTCGCCGAGGCCGAAGGCAAGAACGCAAGCAGCCGGGCACTCGTGCGCACCGGCACCGGCGAGGCCCCGGCAGCCGACTTCGCTCCGGCGGAGCTGACCGGTCACGTCCTCTCCTACGCCGAACTCGCCCCGGCCGAACCGGTCGCGTTGGCGGGCAAGGCACCCGACCGGATCATCGACCTGGAACTCACCGGTTCCATGGCGGCCTTCGACTGGGCGATCAACGGCCGCCCACACGATCTGGCGAACCCGTACCCGGTCGAGGAGGGCGAGCGGGTCCGGCTCCGGTTCATCAACGGCGACGCCATGTGGCACCCCATGCACCTGCACGGCCACACCTTCGCCCTCGCCGAGACCGGCGTGCGCAAGGACACCGCGATCGTCCTACCCGGACAGACGCTCGAAGTCGACTTCGACGCCGTCAACCCCGGACTGTGGATGCTCCACTGCCACAACCTCTACCACGGTGAAGTCGGCATGATGGCCGCCCTCGGCTACCTCGCCTAACGAGGCACCAGGCCCGGCAGGCCGAAGCCTGCCGGGCCTCCCCCCGTCGACGCACCTCCAGATTCCGAAGGCACCACCATGCACACTTCCCCCACCCCCGTCCTCGCCAAACTCCTCGTCGCCGGCGCAGGGATCATGAGCCTCGCCAACTCGGTGACGATCCCGTTCCTCGCGATCTTCCTGCGCCGCGAACTCGGCCTCGAACCGGCGGCCGTCGGCCTGGTCATCGGGTCCTCGGTGTGCTTCTCCATCGCGGCCGGGTTCCTTGGGGGAACCCTGTCCGACCGCTTCGGCCGCGTCCCAGTGCTGCTCGCCGGACTCGTCGGCGTAGTCGTCTCGTTCGCCGGGTTCGCCGCCGCAGAGCACTTGGCGACCGTCATAGCCTGCAATGCGGCGCTGGCGTTCTCCAGCAGTGTCTTCGCCCCGGTGAGCAAGGCGCTCTTGGGTGACCTGCTCGCCGAAGGCACCCGGGTGCGATGGTTCTCCCACCAATACCTGGCCACCAACGCCGGCTACGCCATCGGCCCGCTCCTGGGCGTCGCGCTCGGGCTCTCCGGCGCCCGCATCGCGTTCGCCGCCGCTGCAATCACCTACGGTCTCTACCTCGCGGCACTCGCCCTCGCCGCCCACCGCGCCCCGGCCGATTCCGCCCCGGTCGACGACCTGCCAGCGGCCGGGCGACTACTCGGGAGCCTCCGAGCCGTAGCCACCGACCGCCGCCTGCTGATCCTCCTGTTCGCGGGGCTGCTCCTGGAGTCAGTGCAGCTGCGCATCTCCGCGCTGCTCGCCCAAGACCTCGACATCAGCTTCGACAACGGCATGCAGATCCTCGCCGCGGTCATGACCGCCAACGCCGTCACGGTGGTCGCCTTCCAGTTGCTCGCCGCCCGGTTCGTGCTGCGACTTGAGGCGGTCACCGCCATCACCGCCGGGGGCCTGCTGCTGTTCGCGGGCATGGCCGGCTTCGCGTTCTCGGCCACCCTGTGGCACTTCGTGGTTGCGATGGTGGTGTTCAGCCTCGGCGAGGTCTACATCGTGCCCTCCGAGTTCGCCCTCATCGACCGCATCGCCCCGCCCGCAGCCCGCGGCGCCTACTTTGGCGCGCAGTCCTTCACCCAGCTCGGCGGCTTCGCCGGACCCTTCCTCGGCGGCCTGCTCCTCGCCGAGTGGGACGGCACGGTCATGTACCTCGGCATCGGCGCCCTCGCGCTCGCCGCCGTCGCGGTCTATCTCGCCGCCGGCCACCGGATCCCTGGTCTGCGACGCCATCCCGATGGCGCCGAGTCGAGAGCTACAGGTCGGCCGGGCGGGCATTAGGTCCGATTACCATGTGGACGAGTGCCGCCGGGTTCGCCACCGCGCTCGGTTCAGTCGTTTCCGGCCTTCTTCGGGTCCGGCAGCACCCGCGTCAGCTGACGTGCTTCGGCGAGTCGGCCGTCTGGAGTGAACCGTCCGAAGAAGTGAACCTCGGTGGCGATGGCCGAGCCTTTGCGCATCTGGGCGTGAATGGTGAACCGGGCGGCGAGCTGCTCACCGTCGGCGACCGCCTCATGAACCTCGAAGCGGCCCTCGACCAGGTTCTTTCGGACCGGCTTGATGTGCGCGAGAAGCTTCTCGTAGTCGAGTCGGATGCCGTCGGCGTACTGCACGATGTCGGGCGTGTAGTAGCGGTCCATGGCCGGTCCGGGATCCCCCTCGCCGTGCACGACCTCGTCGGTGAAGTTGGTGAAGAAATCGCCGATGAACTGCTTCGGGTCGGTTTCATGCATTGCGGTCATGTCGATTCCCATCACGTCGCAGAGCCTAACTTTGACACTTTGTAAGATATAACGCTGATGGTAATATTGACAAGGTGTCAAACTTGAAAGATTCCGCGCGCAGCCGACGGGGCAGGGCCGACGCCGCCCGCAATCGCGAAGCAGTCCTCGACGCGGCGACCCGCTTGCTCGACCAGGATCCCGGCCTCAGCATGGAGGCGCTCGCCAGCGCCGCCGGTGTCACTCGCCAGACCGTGTACGCCCACTTCGCCTCCCGCGAAGAGCTGCTCACTGCAGCGCTCGACCGGATCACCGGCGAGGCCGTGGCAGCCATGGACGCCGCCGATCTCGACCAGGGGCCCGCCGCGGAAGCGCTCATCCGGCTGATCGAAGCCGGAAACGAAGTGGCTCAGCGCTATCGCAGTCTCATGGGACTGGCCGTGCCCCTTGTCGACACCGAGGCGGACCTGACCCGGCACTCGCCGGTCGTCGACCGCCTCATGCGCGTCATCCGCCGAGGACAAGCCACTGGCGAGTTCGACCCGCAGGCCCCGCCTGAATGGCTGGCAGCAGCTGTCATTGCGCTCGGCCACGCGGCAGGGCGGGAAACTGCCACAGGCCGCATGGACTCGACCCAATCGCAGGAAGCACTCCGCGTCAGCCTGATGCGCATTCTCGACGTGAAGAGCCGGAATCCGGAGGACTGACATCGGAACCGGTCATCGCGTTGACGCCCCGAAGGCGGCGGCGTGGTCGGTGATCCAGTCGCGGTAGGAGCGGGCCGGGCGGCCCAGGATTCGCGGGATCTCGTCGGTGAGTGCCGGGGCCTGGCCGTCGAACGCGGCGAAGCGAGCGACGAAGGACGCCGCCAGCTCGGGCGGGAGGCCCATCGCCGCGACGCGGCCGACGAAGTCGACCGCGGACGACTCCCGGTAGTGGAGCGTCCTCCCGGTCACGTCGGCGATGACCTCCACCATCTCGGCGTGTGTGAGCGAATCGGGTCCTGTCAGGACCGGCTTGCGTCCGAGCAGGTCGTCGGTGGTGAGCGCGTGCGCGGCGACTTCGGCGACATCGCGCGGGTCGACCACGGCCTCGGCGAAGTCGGCGTAGGGCCATTCGACGGTGTCGCCGAGCTGCAGCTGGCCGGCCCACAGCGGGACCGCCATGCTCGCGTACACCTGGGGTCGCAGGCTGACCCATTCCAGGCCGCTGGCCTCGACGGCGGCCTCGCATTCGCGGTTGCGGTCGCCGATGTACCGCGAGGGCTGGAGCGCGAGGTCCTGCTCGACGTTGTAGGCCGCCAGCGCGACCAGCCGGCTGACGCCGTGCCGCTTCGCGAGATCGGCGAACTCGCTGGAGGCGTCCCGGGTCGCGGTGGAGTTGAGGAACACCGCCCGCACGCCCCCCAGGTGCGCGGCGATCGACTCGGGCTGAGACGGATCGCCCGCGACGACTTCGACGCCGGAGGGGAACCGCGCCCGCGAGGGGTCGCGCGTGAGGGCCCGTACTGGTACGCCGCGCGCGGCGAGCGCCGCCACCAGCGGTCGGCCGACGGTGCCCGTGGCACCGGTAATGAGGATCATGTCGTTCTCGCTTCCGTCGCTTGGTCTTTGGATGCGACGCAAGCCTGTCGCGTTGCGGCGCGGCGCACATCGGGCTGAGGACGGCATTCATGGCTACGACCGCGGGCGCAGCGGCGGCGAGGCCTGCCCCGGCGGGTGTAGGCCGACGGGCGCTCACTGGTGCCGACACCGATAACTTGAACACTCGTGTTTGAGTTCTTTCGAAATCCAGGTACGCTCAAACTCGTACATAAATGTTCGAGTTAAGGAGTGATCGTGTCCGCCACCCACCACCCCGAGACCATGACCGAGGCACCGCCGCTACCGCGGCGCTGGCTCATGCTGGCCCTGCTGTGCACCGCGCAGGCGATGCTCATCATCGACATCACCGTCGTCAACATCGCGCTGCCGACGATCGGCGGCGAACTCGGCCTCGACCGGGAGGCGCTGACCTGGATCGTCACCGGCTACACCCTGGTCTTCGGCGGCCTCATGCTGTTCGGCGGCCGCCTCGCCGACCTCTTCGGGCGCCGCCGCATGCTCCTGATCGGACTCGCGCTGTTCACCGCGGCCTCGCTCGCCGCCGGCCTGGCCCAGAGCGGCCCGGTCCTGCTCGGCGGGCGGCTCGCGCAAGGCCTCGGGGCTGCGTTGATGGCGCCCGCGGTCCTCTCCACCGTCACCACCGCCTTCCATGGCGCTGAACGCAACCGCGCACTCGGACTGCTGTCGGCCATCGCCGGAGGCGGTGCGGCCCTCGGCGTCCTCATCGGCGGAGTGCTCACCGCCGGGCCCGGCTGGCAGTGGATCTTCTACATCAACGTCCCCATCGGCGCGGTGATCCTGGCGCTCCTGCCGGGCGTCCTCCCCGCCGACACCCGTGCACCGCAGCGCGAACGCGTCGACGTGCCCGGCGCGCTGCTCGTCACCGCCGCCACCGCCGCGCTCATCTTCGGCCTGGTCCGAGCCGGGGACGACGGGTGGACCTCGACCACGACGCTCACCTCGCTGGCCGCCGCAGTCGTGCTGTACACGGTCTTCGCGCTCGTCGAGCGGCGCACCGCCGCGCCCCTCATGCGCGTGGCGCTGCTGGCCCGCCGCACCGTCGTCACCGGCGCGTTCCTGATGCTCATGGCGACCGCGCTGCTGATCTCGTTCTTCTTCCTCGGCTCGCTGTACCTCCAGGACTTCGCCGAGTACTCGGCGCTGCGAACCGGCCTGCTCTTCCTGCCGGTCGCGGTCGCAACCACGATCGGCGCGCAGCTGGCGGCACACCTGATCGGGAAGACCGGGCCCCGGCCGATCGCCGTGGCCGGGATGGTGCTCGCCGCGGCCGCATCGGCGTGGCTGGCGATGCTGGAGGACGACAGCGGAGCGGCCGCAGTCGTGGCGGGACTCGCGTTGGGTGCCTTCGCCCTCGGGACCCTCTTCATCACCGCCAACGCCACCGCGCTCTCGCGCGTGGACCCGCAGGAGGCCGGCGTCGCCTCGGGGATGGTCACCACGTTCCACGAACTCGGCGGCTCGGTCGGCGTGGCGGTGATGTCGACAGTGGCGGCCGCGAGCATCGGCGCGAGCGCCCCGACCCTCTCGGGGTTCACCGACGCGTTCCTGGTCTGCGCCATCGCTTCAGGCGTAGCCGCGCTCATCGCGCTGCTGCTCGTCCCGGCCGGGAAGGTCGAGACCGGCGCCGGCCCCCACGGCCACTAGCTACCCTTCAGGCATGGCCGACGGCAAGACCACCGCGTCGGCACGGCGGCCCAGCGGTCGCCGTGCCGACGCCCAGCGCAACATCGACAAGATCCTCGACTCGGGGCTCAAGCTCTACAGCTCCCGACCGGGTGTGAGCGTCGCGGAGGTCGCCGAAGCCGCCGGGGTCGGGCGCGTGACCCTCTACGGCCACTTCCCCTCACGGACCGAACTCGCCAAAGCCCTCATGGAGCGGGCATTCGAAGAGACCAATGCGACTTGGGAGGCCGTCGACACCGACGGTCCCGCGGAGGACGCGCTCGAACGGATCCTGCGCCAGCAGTGGTACCTCATGGAGCGCAACCGGAACCTACGCGACAACATCATCGGCGACGTGTCCCCGCAATGGCTTCGCTCTCGCCACGACCCGATCCTGGGGCGCATCGAAGCGCTCATCACCCGCGGCCAGGACGAAGGCGCCTTCCGCACCGACCTGCCGCTGTCGTGGCTGATCACGGCGCTATACAGCCTGGTCCACGCCGCCGCCGACGAGATCACCGCCGGCCGCCTCACCACCGGACAGGCGCCGGACATCCTCGTCGCCAGCCTGCGATCCCTCTATCGGCCGTAGGAAGAGCCCGTAGCGCAATGCGTACGGGCCCTCGGGTTCCGCTCAAGCAGCGGCGGTCGCGTACTTGGCCGGGTCGGCGTCGAAGAGCGGGCCGCAGGCGTCGCAGCACAGCCAGTACCGCTGGCCCTCGTAGTCGCGGAACAGGCCCGCCGCCTCGGCGTCGGCCTTCACGACAGTGCTGCCGATCATGACGGGACATTCAGCGATCGCGTCAGCCCCTGCGTCGGCGACCTGCTCAGCCGAGGCACCGTGCCCGTGGCAGTGGCCCGCAGCCTGCTCGGGCTCGTCGTGACCGTGGTGGTGGTCGTGCTCAGACATTGGAACTCCATTCACTCGGCATACCCCCTCGGGGTATCTTCGATTGTCATGTATACCCTACGGGGGTATCTCATGTAAATCCTCCTGGAAGGAGTCCGCGATGCGCGAGCGCACGATCGCGATCGTCGGCGGCGGTGCGGCCGGGAATGCCGCCGCCCGGACCCTCGTCGGCCACGGATTCGAAGGCCGGGTCCTGATCATCGGCGAGACAGGGGTCGCACCGTACAACCGCACGCTTGTCGACAAGGGTCTGATGACCGGCCTTCTGACTGCCGAGCAGACGGCGCTGCCGTCGGCCGAAGGCGCCGAGCGCTTGCTCGACACGGCCCTCGGCTTCGATGCCTCCGGTTCGTCGGTCCGCCTGGCTTCTAGCGTCGAAGTGCACTTCGATGCTGCGATCGTTGCTACCGGCAGCCGACCCAGGTTGCTCGACACCGCGATTCCAGGGCTCGCCGACGCCGTCGCGGCGGGGCGAGTGACCACGCTCCACTCCGCACGGGACGCCGAGGCCATCCGCGACAGCCTCGGTTCCGGGCCCCGCCGCGTCTCGATTCTCGGCGCGGGACTCGTCGGCTCAGAGGCGGCGAGCCTGCTCCGCGAAGCAGGCCACCAGATCACCCTCATCGCCCGGGCCCGGACCCCGCTCGTGCCGGTGCTCGGACGCGCGATCGCCGAGCACGTCGCCGACCTCCACCGCGACCACGTCACAACCCACTTCGGACACTCCGTTGCCGCGTTTAAGCGCCACTCGGGCCAGGTCGACCTGCTGCTTGACGATGATCGGTTCATCGAGTCGGACCTGTTGATCGTGGCCCACGGAACCGTCGCATCAGCACCCGGGGCGATCACCGCCGAAGGTCTCACCGTCAACGACCGGCTCCGCATCAGCGGCAAGCCACTGCTCTATGCCGCAGGCGGGGTCGCCCTGCACCGCTTCCACAGCGGTCCGCGCTTTCGGATCGATCACTGGGACGACGCCGCCGCGCAAGGAACCCACGCCGCCCGCTCACTGCTCCACGACCTCGGGGCGGGCGAGGACCCCGGCCCCTACCGGCCCAGCAGCCGCTATTCGGTCCGCATCCATGGCACGACCATCGCGGGCGCCGGGATCCAGGTTCCCGGTGCGGTCGAGCGCACCGCCCCGGATGCTTCCCTGTTCACCGTCTTCGAGACACTCGCCGGGACGCCGACTGGAGTGGTTGGGGTCGACGCGGGCCGCCGGATCCACGAATGGAGCATGCGGCTGGACACGCCGCAAAACGGGACATGACACAGCCTTCCCGGGGTCGGTGCGGTAGCGTCTGCGGGTCGGCTACCATGAGCGCGTCCTACGCCCTCGAAGTATCGAATCGCAGGAACCACGTGGCCTTTTCCCAAGGGCCACAGGGAGGTTGGCTCGGTGACCTGGTTGCAGGCCCTCTGGAAGGCCACGCTCATCGTGGTGGCCGTCGGAGTCGCGCTGATGCATTCCACTGGCCACGCCTGCGCCGAGGACATCTGCCATCCGGAGACCTCCTCGGTCGCCGCCGCGATCGACGCTCACGCTTCCACTGAAGCCCACGAGGACAAGGGCAAACACGACCACCCGTTCGGCTCGGGGATGGACATCATGCAGGTGTGCATGGCGATCCTCTCCGGGCTCGCGCTCGCGGTGTCGCTGTGGGCGATCTGGCGGCTCGCTCGTCTGGTCGCCGACAGCCACTGGGCGATGCGTATCCGCTGCGCCGCCTTCGACGTGCCGGTCTCGCTGCCTCCCGGCGGCAGACTGTCCTTCATGGAACTCTCGGTGTTCCGCATTTAGGCCGAACCGCTGGTCCACGGACCGCTTCGACCCTTCAATGCGACAACACCTTCGACAGGAGAGTTTCACAACCATGAGCAAGACCTTCACCGCGCGCCGCGCGCTGTCCGCCGGTATCGCCGCGTTCGCGGCCCTGGCCTTCGCCGCCGCCTGCTCTGACAACGGCGACGAGGGCGGCCACGACATGGACTCGATGGAGTCCGAGTCTGCGACCGACGCCGAATTCAACGACGCCGACGTTACCTTCGCGCAGATGATGATCCCGCACCACGAGCAGGCCGTCGAAATGGCGGAGCTCGCCCAGGGCCAGGCCGCCGATGCCGAGGTCATCGCGCTGGCCGACGAGATCGCCGCCGCGCAGCAGCCTGAGATCGACCAGATGACCGCCCTCCTTGAAGGATGGGGCGAGCCGACGGAGATGGAGGGCCACGAGGGCATGTCCATGGGCGGCATGGCCACTGAAGAGCAGATGGCCGAACTCCAGGCCGCCCAGGGCGCCGACTTCGACCGGCTGTTCGTCGAGCTCATGATCGCCCACCACGAGGGCGCGATCACCATGGCCGAGGAGCACCACGCCGAGGGTCAGAACGCCGAGGCCGCCGCGATCGCCACCGCGATCATCGAGACCCAGACCGCCGAGATCGCCACCTTGCAGGAGATCCAGGCCAGGCTGTAACCGACCGGTCCGGGGCGCGTCTACCAGGGGGTACGCGCCCCGGACTCCACCGTCACGGCGGCGGTGTCCTCCGGGGGATGCGCTTTGTCCACATGGGCGCAGGAGGACCCCGCGCCGCCACCCGTCTGCTGCCGATCCGGACCTGTCTCGGTCCGCTCGAACAGTGATCGCGTCCTGCCCTGGACGTACTCGCCGACTTCTTGTGCGCCTCCGGATTCACCTGCCCGAGCCGCGAACTGCGCGGCACGCTCAACGGCCACATTCACGCAAACGTCAAGGGAGACATCGCCATGTCCGCTGACTTCGCCATGCGCACGATCGAACACGAGGACTTGCGGCTCGTTCAGCCGCTGACCTCCCAGAAGCGGTACGACAGCCCGCTCGACCTGATCGGGAACACTCCGGTGCTCCGCATCGGCGCCGGCTTCACGCCGGGTCCGCGCGGGTTCTGGGCCAAGCTCGAGAGCCGCAATCCCGGCGGCATCAAGGACCGCGCCGCCTTCCACATGGTCACCTGCGCCCGCAGCCGCGGCGAACTCGCTCCGGGCGCGCCCATCGTCGAGTCGACCAGCGGGACGCTCGGTCTCGGCCTCGCGCTCAGCGCCATGGCTCTGGGCCACCCGCTGACCGTGGTCACCGATCCGGGCATGGAGCCCTCGATGGTCCAGCTCCTGACCGCGTACGGCGCGAGGGTCGACCTCGTCGACCGGCCCGATCCGGTGGGCGGCTGGCAGGAGGCACGGCGGCTCCGCGTCAAGGAACTCCTGGCCGAACAGCCCGGAGCCTGGTGCCCCGACCAGTACCACAACCCCGACAACGTCACCGCGTACGAGCCGCTGGCGCTGGAGCTGGCCTGCCAGCTCGGACGGATCGACGTGCTGGTGTGCGCGGTGGGGACCGGCGGGCACTCGGCCGGGATCTTCGGGATGCTGCGCAAGCTCTATCCGGAGGTGCGGCTGGTCGGTGTCGACACGGTCGGGTCGACCATCTTCGGCCAGCCCGCCCGCACGCGCCTGATGCGCGGGCTGGGCAGCAGCATCTACCCGCGGAACGTCGCCTACGACTCCTTCAGCGAGGTCCACTGGGTCCCGCCGGCCGAAGCGGTCGCGACCTGCCGGAAGCTCTCGCGGACGTCCTATGCCACCGGCGGCTGGAGCGTCGGCGCGGTCGCCCTCGTGGCCGACTGGATCGCCCGCACTTCAGATCCCGAAGCCAGGATCGTGGCGGTCTTCCCCGACGGGCCGCACCGGTACGCCGACACCGTGTTCAACGACGAGTACTGCCGCCTGCACGGCCTCCTCGATGCCCCGCTCGCCGACTCGCCCGAGACCATCGACGATCCCCTGCGGACCGAGGCCCTCACGTGGACGCGGTCGACCACGGTGGTCGATCCGCTCGCGGCGGGGGTGAGCGCGTGACCGGCCTGTTGAGCCAAGTGCGCGCCACTGATCCAGTGGTGCGGCTGCTGTGCGTCAACCAGTTCGGCATCAACGTCGGCTTCTACATGCTCATGCCCTACCTGGCCGCTTACCTGATCGGTGACCTCGGTCTGGCGGCAGGCGTCGCCGGGTTGCTGCTGGGGGTGCGGAACCTCAGCCAGCAGGGCATGTTCTTCCTCGGCGGCACCATGGCCGACCGGCTCGGTTACCGGCCCATGATCATTGCCGGTTGCGCGCTGCGCACCGTGGGCTTCGGGCTGCTCGCGTTCACCGGGTCGCTGCCCGGCCTCATCGTGGGCATGGCGGCGACCGGCTTGGCCGGGGCGCTGTTCAACCCCGCCGTCCGCGCGTATCTGGCGCACCGGTCGGGGGACCGGCGGGTGGAGTCGTTCGCGGTGTTCAACGTGTTCTACCAGACGGGCACCCTGGCAGGGCCGATCATCGGGCTGATCCTGGTGGCGGTGGCGGACTTCCGGTTGGCGTGCGCCGTCGCGGCCGCGATCTTCGCGGTGCTCACGCTGCTGCAACTGCGGGCGCTGCCGCCGCACCGGCCCGAGCATCTGGCGGGTGAGGCCGAGACCGCCGAACCGGTATGGCGCACTTGGAGGACCGTCTTCGCCAATCGGCCGTTTCTGCTGTTCGGGCTCGCCATGATCGGCTCGTACGTGCTGAACTTCCAGGTCTACCTGGCACTGCCGCTGCTGCTCCAGGAGAATGCCGCATCGGTCGCCGCGGTGGCCACCACGGCGCTGTTCGCTGTCTCGGGGATAGCCACTTTGGTGGGACAGGTGCGCATCACGAAGTGGTGCAAGGAGCACCTGGATCGGCGGCAGTCGTTGGTCACCGGCATGTGCCTGCTCGCGGCGGGCTTCCTCCCCCCAGCGGTGGTGCTGTGGCTCGCTCCGGTGCCGGCCGCGGTGGTCACAGCGGCGGTGATCAGCGCGCTGCTGCTCGCGCTGGGGACCATGGTCGTCTACCCGTTCGAGATGGACGCCATCGTGGACCTCGCCGGGGAACGGCATGTCGGCACGTATTACGGCCTTTACAACACCATGGCGGGCATCGGGATCACCGTGGGCAACCTCGCCGTCGGAGCGGCCTTGGACGCGACGGCCGGTGCGCCCGCGCTGACCTGGATCGGACTGGCCGGGCTGGGCCTGTGCTGCGCAGTGGCACTGCGGGCGACAGGATCGACCAAGGCCTCGGCCGTCCCGGTGAAGGAGCTGGCGCAGGCACGGGCCTGACCTGGAGCAACGGCCGTCGTCGGGGATCACGCTGGGCGGAAGATCTCCTCCCAGCTCCAGCCCCAGTCGGCACTCGACAGGATCCGGCCGTCCTCGGTGGCGATGAACAACGCGTCCCCGGCTGCGGTGAACGCTGCCGGGGACGCCTCCACCGACTCCACCGCCGGTTCCCAAGTCTTGCCCTCGTCGAAGTTCACGTAGATCTCGCCGTTCGGGCCGACGCCCCGCAGCAGGCCGTTGTTCGACCAATGGAGGAAGACCATCGGCTCCGCTTGGACCGGCTCCCAGGTCCGACCACCGTCCAGTGACCGCACCAGCCCCTCCGGCCCGGTGCCCATGATGAAATCCGGGTTAAGGGGGTTGACGGCGAGGTCGAACAGCGGTTGAGCGCCGCGCGCCTCCCAGTCGACCAGGTCTGCGCTGACCAGCAGCTGACCGGAGAGCGCGTCGACGCCGTATGCAATGCCGTGGGCGTACCGGAGCACATGGAAGTCGGCCTGGCCCTGCAGCGACACCGGCTCCCACGTGACGCCCGCGTCCGTTGACTCGATGAGTCCCAGCGACGCGGGCCCGTCCTCGCCCGGAGCCGGATGCCCTGAGGCCAGGAATTGGTCTCGGCCAGCCACGGTAAACCCCATCGTGTCCTGGCGCCCCTCGCCGACCAGCGCGAGCGTGCCGCCCTCATCGATGACGAACAGGCCGTCGTGAGTGGCGATGTACAGCAGTCCGTCGGCGGGATTGACCCCCAGTCCGTGAACATGCGACAGCTCAGCAGGCGATTCGGACTCGGCGCCGTCGTGGGAGACGATCCAGGCCAGTACCAGTGCGGCGGCCAGCAGCGAAGCTCCCGAGAGCGCCAGCAGCAACCGGGCCATCGTGCGGAACCGGCCGTCGGTTTCACGACTGTCACTGGCATCGGACCGTGGTGCGGGCATCCGCTCCTCCTGGGTTGCTGTCAAGACTCGAGAACGAAACTACTATCTAGGTTAGTATTCTTCGCGAGCGCATACCGGAGGTGACGGCGGTTTCGGCCGGGACATCAGGGGAATACCGCCGCGAGTGAAGTGGTTGAACCGGCTTGCCAACATACCCCCAGGGGGTATATGGTCACGAGGACGGTCACCGATACGGAAGGAGCCTCCAGTGAGCAGTCACCACGCCCACGGCGACGACACGGGGCACCACGAACACCACCACGACCACAGCCATGCGCACGACAGCGCCCATGCCGAGCATGGCGAACACGCAGGGCATGGCGAACACGGCCAGCACGCCGGGCACGGTTCGACCGCCACCGCTGAAAAGCCCGAGGCCCGCGGCACGCACAAGGGTCATGAGGCACACAGCGGACACGAGGGGCACGACAAGCACGCCGGGCACGATCCGGAGATGTTCCGCCACAAGTTCTGGCTCACCTTCATCCTGACGATCCCGCTGATCGTCACCAGCCACATGATCATGGACTGGTTCGGGTACACACTGGACTTCCCCGGGATGGAATTCGTCGGGCCCGTGCTCGGCACGTTCGTGTTCTTCTACGGCGGCTGGCCCTTCCTCGCGGGCGGCGTCCGCGAGATCCGCGACCGGGCGCCCGGCATGATGCTGCTGATCGCCACCGCCATCACCGTCGCGTACATCGCTTCGCTCGCAACCAGTCTCGGCCTGTTCGACCTCGAGTTCTGGTGGGAGCTCGGCGCGCTGGTGTCGATCATGCTGCTGGGCCACTGGCAGGAGATGAAGGCCATCGGCCAAGCGCAAGGTGCGCTCGCCGCGCTGGCGGCGCTGCTGCCCGACGAGGCCGAGCGCGTCACCGGCGACGGGTCGACCGAGACCGTCCCCGCGTCCGAACTCGGGGTCGGCGACGTGGTCCTGGTCCGCTCCGGCGCCCGCGTCCCCGCCGACGGTGAGATCACCGAGGGCGAAGCCGAGATGGACGAGTCCATGATCACCGGCGAATCCCGGCCCGTCCCAAGGAGTCCGGGCGACCGAGTCGTGGCCGGCACCGTCGCCACCGACTCGGCGATCCGCGTGCGCATCGACGCGGTCGGCGACGACACCGCCCTCGCGGGCATCCAGCGCCTGGTCTCGCAGGCGCAGGAGTCGCGCGGACGCGGCCAGGTGCTCGCGGACCGGTTCGCGGCCTTGCTGTTCTACATCGCCATGGCCGCCGGTGTCATCACCTTCGTAGTCTGGTCGCTGCTCGGTGACGTCACCTCGGGTGTCGTCCGGACGGTGACCGTGCTGGTCATCGCCTGCCCCCACGCGCTCGGCCTGGCCATCCCGCTGGTGATCTCGATCACCACGGCCGTCTCGGCCAAGGCCGGGATCCTGGTGAAGGACCGGCTCGCGATCGAACGGATGCGCACTGTGGACGCCGTCCTGTTCGACAAGACCGGGACACTGACCAAGGGCGAGCACACCGTCGCCGGGATTGCCGGGGCTGAGGGGACCGACCGGGACGAGGTGCTGCACCTGGCCGCGGCCGTCGAATCCGACTCCGAGCACCCGCTGGCCCGCGCGATCGTCGCCTACCACGGCCACGAGCACGGCGAAGGCGCCCGCGCCTCCGACTTCCGTTCCCGCACCGGCAAAGGCGTCGAGGCCACCGTGGACGGACGCCGGTACGCGGTCGGCGGTCCGGCACTGCTGCGCGAGCTGGACATCGAGCCGCCGAGCGAACTCGCTGGCGACATCGACACCTGGTCGGGCCGGGGCGCCACGGTCCTCTACCTCATCGGTCTCGAAGGCGGGGCGACGGTGCTCGGCGCGCTCGCTCTCGAGGACGAGGTCCGGCCCGAGGCGAAGCAGGCCATCGCCGACCTGCGCTCGCTCGGCGTCAAGAAGATCGCGATGATCACCGGCGACGCCAAGGCCGTGGCCGAGGCCGTCGCCGCCGACCTCGGCTTCACCGAGGACGACGAGGTGTTCGCCGAAGTACTGCCCGCCGACAAGGACCAGGCCGTCGCCGACCTGCAAGCACGAGGGCTGCGGGTGGCGATGGTCGGGGACGGTGTCAACGACGCACCTGCACTGGCGCGGGCCGACGTCGGCATCGCGATCGGTGCGGGCACCGACGTGGCGATCGAGTCCGCCGGGGTGGTCCTGGCGTCCTCGGACCCGCGCGGCGTCGGCGGCGTCCGGCGGCTCTCGAAGGCGAGTTACCGCAAGATGATTGAGAACCTCGGCTGGGCCGCGGGCTACAACATCGTCGCGATCCCGCTCGCGGCCGGCGTCCTGGCCGGCATCGGGATCACGCTGAGCCCCGCG
Organism: Glycomyces sp. NPDC050141; assembly: GCF_055586545.1. Classification (NCBI taxonomy): domain Bacteria; kingdom Bacillati; phylum Actinomycetota; class Actinomycetes; order Glycomycetales; family Glycomycetaceae; genus Glycomyces; species Glycomyces sp. NPDC050141. The sequence continues at coordinate 19,601 of NZ_JBVJHZ010000025.1, forward strand.
GTCGGCGCCGTGCTGATGTCGGCCTCCACGATCGTGGTCGCCCTCAACGCCCAGCTGCTGCGCCGAGTCAAGCTCACGCCGGAGTCCTAGCAACTGAGGGAGCCCAGACCGCTGAAGGTCTGGGCCCCTTCAGTTTCAGGCCGCGGGCCCTATGATCACGCCGTCTCGGCGACGCCGAGGGTGACGGATTCCCCATCGGCGAACCCGACTTCGACGCGCAGCAGGCCCGCGGTCCCCGGCACGCTGCGCAGCACGTCAGGTTTCTCACCGCACCAGTCCTCGATGACGTCGGCGGGCCCGGACACGTCGATCCGGTTAATGCCCACAGGCGCATGGCGGTGCTCGGCCTCAAGCGGCGGGAACCCCTCCGACCAGTGAATCAGGCAGGGCAGGAAGCGCCGCGCAAAGTTCTGGCCGAAGCCGGCCAGCAGGTATGGAGGAAAGCCCGGCCCCTCCGCTGGTGCCTCGATCAGCGACATCTCATTGCGGGCAGCGAGCCTGCGGAGCGCTTGCTCCTCGTCGATCGCCACGAGCCAGGCCACCGGGATCAGCGTGTCCTCGGGATGGGCGTCGAGTGCTTCCGTGTCGAACCGCAGGAGTGGCGGGGCACTGGGCGCGGGGGTCTCGCCGTTCGGGTAGTGGACTTCCAGTAGCTGGCCGTGGCGCAGCGGCACAACGAGATTGGAAAGACCAAGGCCCGGCATCACCCGGCCGCGGGCGATGCCCAAGCCTGCCCGGTCGAGCGCCTGCTCGGCCTCTTCCTTGGAGCGGGTGGCGAGGACGACGTGATCGATCTCCATCCGCATACCCTACCGACGTTGAAAACAATGTTCAATAACGCCGCGACCCGCTCCTTGGAGTCGCGCCAGCGCTTCCGCTGGCCGTAGCGGGTCATGCCCCGGGGCTTGAAGATCGACAGGATCAAGGCGAGCGACAGCACGATCAGTCCGCCGCCGGTGTGGAGCAGTTCGCTGCCCAGCGCGCCGGGGTCGACGGACGGATCGGCCGCCTGCTCGGCGCGGCCCGCGAAGGTCGGTGTCTGCATGATGAGGATCAGTGTGGCGAACGCGGTGATGAGCAGTTTGAAGAGCACCCAGTAGTGGCGGAGCAGGCCCCACTGGGTGCCCAGCGCCGAGACCACCCCGGTCGCCAGCGTTGCGATTGCCAACGGCACCAGCAGGGTCCACCCGGTGGCGTCGAGCGCCAGCCAGATGATGCGGTTGATCTCCGGGTTCCCCTCCAGCCTCGCGACAAGGTCAAGGGCCACGAATACGCCGACCGCCCCCATCCAGCCGACCGAACTGGCCACATGGAAGACCAGGACGGTCCTGCGCAGGGACGGGGACATGATCATCCGCGACTACCGGCGTACTCGGCGGCGGCCCCGAGGCCGTGCCGCATCGGACCGTGCTCGCCACCGCCGAACAGCAGCGTTGCCAGCACGATCAGGACGACTGCGGCTGCGATGATCGCGGCGATCTTGACCCAGCGGGGCGGCCCGGTGATCTCGGCGGGCTCACGTTCGGACGACGGCATGCTTGCCTCCTGAGTGGGGTTCGTGTGACAACTTCCAATTTATCGAGACAGAGTGTCTCTGTCAAATCAGAGTGTCCTATACGCGTCGCGGTGTATCGTTGGATGGTGCCGAAGCTCTGGACCGAGACGATCGACGACCACCGTCGCACGGTGCGCGCGGCGATCCTCGATGCCGCCGTGTCACTGGTCGAGGAGCACGGACTGACCGCCGTGACGATGTCCGCCATCGCCCAACGGGCCGGCATCGGACGGGCCACGCTGTACAAATACTTCCCCGACATCGAATCGATCCTGGTCGCGCGGCATCAGGAACACGTCGCCGCCCATCTCGACCAGCTTGCGGCCCTTCGCGGTCAGGCTCCGGACCCCGAAGCCGGGCTTGAAGCCGTCCTCGGGGCCTACGCGCGCATCTGCTTCTGGCGCGCCCGACACGGCACCGACTTCTCCGCACTAGTCCACCGGCCCGAACATGTCGCCCCAGTCGAAGAGCAGCTCACCGAACTCTTCGCAGACATCCTCGCCGAAGCCGCCGCATCAGGAAACGTCCGGAACGACAGCCCACCAAGGGAACTCGCCGCGTACTGCCTTCACGCCATCGCAGCCGCGGGTGACCTCGACTCCGAAGCGGCCGTCGGCCGACTCGTGGACATGACCTTGGCAGGACTGCGCCCAACTCACTGATCCGCCCCAGCTCCCGACCACCTCAGGCGCGGCCGACCACGCACCACCAGCAACCAGCAACCAGCAACCAGCAACTTTGCCGGGACTTTCCAAGCTCAGGCGGCGTCGTACGTCACGGTCATACCGATATCAGCGACCCTGCTATTTGTGAACGAGCAATCACTACAAGTGATGCTCCTCGTCCTTTCGGAGGAGGCGCGGCCGCCCCGGGGTGCCGACCTCTGCCGCAAGAGGACCAGTTCCGGCGTTGTATTCGCAGGTCTCGGGCCGATTGTCCAATTCGGGTCGGGTACGTTTCCCCGCGCTATGGGCAAACATGACGACACCAGCGAATCCGCTGGCAAGCAATTGACCAGCCGCCGACTCCGGGCAGTGCTCCGGCGTCGCCGAATCCGCCGCGAACGTGACAGCTGGCGTTTCGTGATCGGCGGCCTCGCCGCCGCGATCCTCATCGGATCCGGACTCGCCGCGATCTCCGGCCAGAACGCCGCGGCGCAGGCCGCGGAGGCCGAAGAGCAGCAGAACGACACGATCGTCCAATCCGAATGGCGGGTCGACACCGTCCTCGCCGGCATGGAGGCCGAGTGGGTGGCCGAGCAGGCCGCTCGCGAGGAGGCCGAGCAGGCCGCCGCCGAGGAAGCGGCCCGTGTGGCCGCTGAAGAGGCCGAGCGCGCCGCCGCGGAAGCAGCCGCAGCGGCCGCCGAGGCGGCGAACCCGTGGACCTCCCCAACGGACGCGCGGATCACCTCGTTCTACGGGATGCGCGACGGCAGGCTGCACGGCGGCACCGACTTCGGCAGCAACGAGGGCGACCCGATCTCGGTAGTCGGCGACGGCACCGTGACCTACGTCGGCAACGAGGCAGGCGGCTACGGCAACGTGGTCTTCGTAGACCACGGCAACGGCATCGAGACGCGCTACGCCCACGCCTCCGAAGTCCTCGTGAACGTCGGTGACGAGGTCTCCAAGGGCGACGAAATCATTCTCACCGGGAGCACCGGCAACGTGACCGGCCCGCACCTGCACTTCGAGGTGCTGCTCGACGGCGAGAAGGTCGACTCCCTCGCCTGGCTCGAAGAGCAGGGCATCGACGTCGGCTGAAGCCGAGGCGAATTTCTCCGGTACATCGTGCCGGAGAAAACAGGGCAGGGAGGTGCGCCTGCCATCCTCTTCCCCTGAGCCCCGCGGCTGAGCGGTCTTCGAACGCACCGTCACGCCTCTGCGTAGTGCTTGTGCATGGACGCGTGGCGCTCGCACTCATCCCACATGCCCTGCAGGCGGCGATGCGCACCTCGAGGACGGCGCGGCTCATGTTCGCGTCGTAGCCGGTGTCCCGCGACAGCACGCGCGGCCGCCGCGCAGACGTCGCGCTCCAGGTTCGTCCGCACACACTTGACCAGCTCCGCCACCATCGCCTAACTCAGGCACGCGTCGGCGCGCGCCGCCATCGGTTTGAGCCACTGGCGATGACCGCTAAGGATGCGCGGCATGGTTCTTATCCGGGCCTGCTGGCGCTGTGTGGGCTTCGTTGAGAGCTGCAGTGAAGCGGGACTGGAGGAGCACGGCGATGCCGACTGCTCCGATCACCAGGAGTGCGGCGGCCACGGTGAGCGCGAGTGAGAACCCCGCCGTTCTGGCCAGCAGGGGCTCGACCGAGCCGGTCAAGGCGTCGCTGCGACTCGCGGCCAGGGAGACCAGTGCTGCCACGCCCACTGCGCCGCCGATCTGCTGGACGGAACTGAAGATCGCCGAGCCGAGTCCCGCATCTTCTTCGGTGGTGCCCGCCAGCGCGGCCACTGACAGGGCGGGGAGGGTCAGGCCGCATCCCAGGCTCGTGGCGAGCATGCCGGGCAGGATCCCGGAGGCGTAGCCGTCCTCGGGCGACACACCGGCGAGCATCAGCAGTCCGATGGCGCTGAGCAGGAATGATGTCGTCAGCGTCCACCTCGGCCCGAGCCTGACCGCCACGCGGGTGGACAACCACATGCCTGCGAGGATGCCGGCGCAGTAGGGCAGATAGGCGATTCCGGCTTCAAGCGGCCCGTAGCCGAGGACGGTCTGCAGGTGGATCATGAGCAGGAACGCCATCGCGTAGAACGCGGCAGAGAACAGCAGAGTCGCGGCGTTGGAGACGGCGCGACTCGGCAAGGCCAGGAACGACAAGGGCACCAGGGGTGCCGCCGTGCGCGACTCCACCGCGAGGAACGCCGCGGTCAAGACGGCGGCCAGGAGCAGGGAGCCGATCGCGGCGCTGTCCGCCCAACCGGTCTCCCCGACTCGCAGCAGGCCCCAGACCAGGCTCACGGCGGCACCGGTCCCCAGCACCGCGCCGGGCACGTCGAGGCGTGTCCGGGCCGCAGCGCGGCTCTCGGCGACCAGGCGCGGGAGCAGCACCAGGGCCGTCGCCGCCACGGGCAGGTTGATCAGGAAGACCCAGCGCCATGAGGCCAGACCGGTCAGCACCCCGGAGACCACCAGCCCCATCGTGCCGCCGAGCGCCGCCATACCGCCCCAGATGCCGATCGCCTTGACGCGCTCCTCCTTGCCGGGGAACAACAGCGTGATCAGCGAGAGCGCGGCCGGGCTCGCCATGGCCGCGCCCGCGCCTTGGACGAATCGGCCCGTCACGAGCTGCCAGGGCTCCTGGGCGATGCCGCAGACCAGGCTGGCCGCACCGAACAGGGCGACGCCGGTGAGGAAGGCGCGTCGGCGCCCGAACAGGTCGGCCATGCGCCCGGACAGCAGCAGGAGGCCGCCGAAGGCGAGGAAGTAGGCGTTGACGACCCATGCCAGGCCCGCGGTGCTGAAGCCGAGATCGCCTTGGATGGCGGGCAGCGCGATGCTCACCACGTTGTCGTCGAGGACGAGCATGAACTGCACGAAGCACAGCACTGCCAGTGCCAGGCCGCGGCGAGCAGTGGTCGCAGTGAGCGTCGACGTTATGGTCATAGTTGGCACTCCCCGCCAGTGACCTGCGGTGTTGCGGCGTGCATAGGGCGAAAACGCGGGCGAATGATCGGCATGCGACGACGGTATGCGCAGGCAGTGTTGACCGCAATGCGCTACGAGGCCGTATGATGTCGCGTTGAGGCCATAGGATGAAGCGCATGGCCGCGTCCTTCGAAGGCATCGTCCCGCCCGGCGTCGGCGCGATCGTCGTCGGCGACTTTCCTCTGGCGTCGGGCGAATGGATCCTCCCCCACCACCACTCGCAGCATCAGCTGGCCTGGACCCGCAGCGGCGTCCTTAGCATCGCAGTGGACAACACCTACTGGGTGCTTCCGCCCACCCGGGCGCTGTGGCTGCCCGCCGGGGTGGTCCACCGGACCGGCGCGACCCGTGAGGCGCTGCTGTGCAGCCTCTACATCGAACCGGACCGGTGCCCCCTCGACTGGACCGAGCCCACACCGGTAGGTGTCGACGGGCTGCTTGCCCACCTGATCGCCTACCTCAAGCGCGGCGACATCGAGGAGGCGGCGAGGCTGCGGGCCGAGGCGGTCGTGCTGGACTTGCTGCGCCCGTTGCCGACCATGCCCATCGATGTACCGCTCCCTGTCAACGAGCGCGTCCGTGTAGTGGCCGAAGCACTCCTGGCCGACCCCGCGGACCGGCGAAGCCTCGACGCCCACGCGCGCGCGGCCGGCGCGAGCCGACGCACCATGTCCCGGCTGTTCGTCCAGGACACCGGCATGAGCTTCGACCGCTGGCGCACCCATGTGCGGTTGCGCGCCGCGCTGGCGCTCTTCGCCGAAGGCCAGCCGGTGGTCCGTGTCGCCCGCGCGGTGGGATACGCGACCCCGAGCGCGTTCCTCGCGGCGTTCCGCCGAACCGTCGGCACCACCCCGAAGCGCTACCTCGAGGGCGATGTCGCGTTCGAGACGTCTGAGACGAAATCGCGCTGACACGGAATGTCGTTGTCGAAGTCCTCCCGAGGAAACGATTCGGTGACGGGGTCTTCAGGTAGCAGCAGTTTGGTCGAGGTGTACAGGTAGATGATGTGGTTGCGGGTGTCTCTTCGAAGGGCCTCGGCGATCGAGCCGGTACGGGCGCGGCTCACGAGGACTGCCAGGAGCGTCTTGGCCAGTGCCGCCGTCGCAGGGTGATGAATGCATTGGTGGCGCCCTCTCGGGGACCGGTGAGTCGAGCCGCCACGGCGGTGCCGAGACCATAGCCGATCCACATGAAGGTGTTGAGCCAGGTGAAGAAGCGAGGGCAGCTCGGGCCCACGGCACGCAGGCTGGGTGGAGGTTCCATGATTCGGGGGATGTTTATTCCTGCAGGTCAGGGAGCTTGTCGCGCGTGGTCTCCAAAACCGAGGGTTGCAGGTTCGAGTCCTGTCACTCCTGCAAGTTCATAACCAGTAGATATAGTCCCTGACCTGCAGATAAGCAGGTCAGGGACTGTTCTTTTTGGACGTCCCACTGTGTCCAACAAACCCGGCCGAAACCGGCCCTGTACGGGTATTTGTGCCAAATCTGTGCCAATATTTTGCCCTCCCCAGCGCCGAAGGCCCCTATCTGACCCAAGCCTGTGATGCTGGACATGAAATTAGAGACCTCCGGGTGGCGCGGTATCAGGCCCATCGGTGACCGCGACGATCACGACAACCCGGTTGTCTTCCCGCAGCGCCGGATCGGACTGCGAGGTGACGACCTTGTATCTGGGGAGTTGTCCGGCCTCGCGACGGACGGAGCGGATCAGCGCGATCCGTTCGGTGTTCCACGCTTCGAGGTGTTCGACGTACTGCCAGTCGATCTCAATGCGCTGTGCGATGACCAGCGAGAACGCACCCGAGTCAGTGGACACGATTGCAGCCTGTGAAGGAATGAGCGGTCCGGATCTGCCGGGAGTCGCTGGGACGCCGACCAGCTCGGGATCAACCCGGAGACCCTGCGCTGCAGCTCGTTGCAGAGCAGGACGGCGACCCGCTGGTCGCAGTCGAACGAGATTTCATTGTCCCTGAGCAGATTCGTACCGGAACATCTGCGGTGAGCGTCCTGGAATCGCGTGACATGCGCAGGTGTCCAGCTTCGCATAGGTTGAGCCGGAATCGCAAACAGCGTTGCGACGCTCAGGACCGATTGAAGGACAGGTCGACAGCAGATGCAGGTTTGTTCAGTCGCTCTGCAGTCGGTCAGCCCGCTTGATACCCCGTTCATCGATCCATGGCTCGAAGCTGCCTACATCGGGGTTTGGCCGGAGCGGCTCATCCCCCGGATCGCGGTCCAGCCGCCCTCCATTCCTCCCCATACTTCGGTGGCGACAGAGTTCGCGAGTCTGGATGCTCGCCCACTCCGTTTGGCCAGTGCGCGAGAGAACGAAATGCGGCATTTCGCTCGCGAACGGCTCGGGGCGAGACACGGAGGCGCGCTCAAGATGGAGTTGAAAACGCGGTCCACCAACATATGGGTCCGTGAACCAGCCAACCGTGCCTCCGCCAGCAAGAGCTTGCAAGACGATGTCTATTGGCTTGGCGGCAGGCAGGAGAGTGCGCTCTATCCCGTGAGGCCCATGAAGAGGGTGCAACGCGCGTCGGAGAGTACTTCCGCGCGGGCGCCAAAGGTCCTCCTGACCGGCAGCGAAAACGGCAACGCCGATGCCGACACCTACTGCGCATTCCGCGCGCTCACCAGGGGTGGCCACGCGGCAGCCGGTCTTTTCAAGCCCGCGCCGGTCCCCTGGGACACCATGTGCTGCCGGCCTCGTGCCACTGCACGCCCATATACCCATTCGTCGATCGGACAACAATGCCTCATCGAACAGCAGCCAACGCTTCCCCGCATCTCCAGCGAAGCCGCCCAGCCAATGTGATCGCGGCGCTTCGCGGTTTCCTCGCAGAACGAATGGGTCTGCTCACTCAGTTGACGCGGGCACCTTGGAGCGCAGGAGCGCTCGCGCTTTGCCTGCTCCTTGTCGCGATCGTCCCGAACGTCTCGGCTATAGCGTTTGGTTGGCTTGTAGCGAGACTCGAAGCGGCTGTTCCTGGGGAGGGTTCAGCTGGATTTGCCTGGAGCAGGCTGATTGCCCCGATCGCGGTCGTCTCGATACTGTTCATCGCGGAGGAAGCGCTGCGTTCCCTGGCCGACGCGGTCAAAACGTCGGCGAACGGACAGATAGACCGGGCGTTTCGCAGCGAAGTTCGAACACTGTCGCTGAGCGGCCTGACCGCATCCCAGCTGGACCGTCCTGAAGTGGCGGATGATCTCCTGCGGGCTTCCGATGTCGGGGAAGGCCGGTTGCGCTCCCCCGGTTCGGCAGCGACCGGGCAGCTCATCCTGCTGTTCCGCTTGCTGTCTGCGGTGATCGCCACAGTGCTATTGAGTTCCATGCTTTCCCCTGCGGTTGGGATAGCACTGCTCGCGGTCTCAATGTGCAACCGGGCACTAGTCCGGCGGCAGTGGATGGGACTGGACGCAGCCTGGGATGCTCGCGAACGTTACCGGCGCCGCTCGGTCTACTGGACCGAGCTCGGTCGCGACCCTGAGGCGGGCAAAGACATCCGCATGTTCGGGCTCGGGCGCTGGCTGGTGGCCAGGCGGTCCGAGGCCTTCCTCGAGTACCTCGAACCGCTGTGGCCGCTTCGTAGAAAAGTCATGTTCGGCCAGGGACCTGTTGGCGCGATGACGGCTACCACCGCGTTCGCCGCGCTCGCCGCCCCCGCGTTCGCGCTCCGCGCCGGCACAATCAGTCTGTCCGAGATGGTGGCGTGCATCCTGGCTAGCTGGGTTATCTTCGGTATCTCCTCGATGGGCCTCGAGGCCTCCGATATCGAATTCGGAAGGGGCGCGATCAGAGCACTCCAGCGGCTCCGCCTCCAAGCCGACCGGGAATGCGCTGCGCCAGTTTGGCCCACCCGGTTCGCTACAAGCATCAACTGCGAGAGCGTTGGTTTCACCTACCCTGGCGGTGCCGTACCCGTACTGCAGAATCTGAACTTGACCATCAAGGCAGGCGAGGTGATAGGGCTGGTCGGGCGCAACGGGGTCGGTAAGACTACGCTTATCAAACTGCTTACCGGCCTATACCGGCCAGATGTCGGGGCAATCCGGGTAGACGGGGAGCATCTGTCCAACATCGCGCCGGACCTTTGGCAACAGCGCATCTCGGTGGTCTTTCAGGACTTCGTCCGCATTCCCGCCAGCGTGGCGGACAACATCGCGATCGGTGCGAGCGAGCACTCGGACGACCGCGAAGGCATACTCCGAGCGGCCCGCGAGGCAGGGATTGACCGCTGGGTCGACAACCTCCCCAACGGTGTCGACACCAACCTCGGCCCCGAGTTCGACGATGGCATGGACCTGTCTGGTGGCCAATGGCAAGGGGTGGCGATCGCCCGCGCCCTCTTCGCATCTGCGCACGGCAGGGACCTGCTGATCTTCGATGAGCCCACAGCACACCTCGACGCACCGTCCGAAGCGGCCTTCTTTGACCGAGTGACCGCCGCGATCTCGGATGCGGCGATCGTCCTCATCTCCCACAGGCTCGGCACCATCCGCCATGCCGACCGCATCGTGATGCTCGGCCCCGAAGGTGTCATCGAACAGGGTCGCCACGAGGAGTTGCTCGAGCTGGATGGGGAGTACGCCCGCCTCTTCGCCCTCCAATCCTCCCAGTTCACTGAGCACGATCCCACCCCGCTTCAACGGAAAGCTTCGATATGAGACAGCTATTGCGATTCGCGCGGTACACCGCAGTGCTCTCCTGGCGCGCTGACCCCAAGGCCGCCACGGTGGTCGCGGCCCTCATCGTGGTCGAAGCGGCCGCGGCGGTGGCATTCGGCCTCGCCCAGCAGCAGTTGATCGACAGCGCCCTCGATACCTCAGCGGCAACGTTTCTCATGGCGGCCGCGATCGGCGGATTCGCGTGGGCGACGAACGCCGCGGGCGGCCGCATCATCATCAACCTCTACCAGGAGATCGGCGATAAGGTCGATCTGAAGCTGAACGAGGAAGTCCTCGCTATCTCCACCGGGCTGCGCACGCTCGATCACCTGGAGCGGCCCGACTACCACGATCGCCTCACGCTGCTGGCCAGGAGCACAGGTGATCTCTCGCGTGCCGGGTATGGATTGGGCCGCACCGTGTCGGCGGTCGTGAGCGTCGCCCTCAGCGTGATCGTGCTTTCCAGTATCCACTCGACCCTCGGCTTGCTGGTGCTGCTGGCGCTTCCGCCGATCTGGTTGAGCATGGCCGCCCAGCGCCGACGAGAGCGTTCGCGCAGACTTGCCGCTGCTGACGAGCGCCTGGATGAGCGCCTGCACCTGCTGTCGATCGAGCCCGGCACCGCGCATCAAATCCGAGTCATGGGCGCAGCGGAGACCATCGATGCGCGGGCGGATGCCGCACGACGCCGCAGCATCCGCCTGCAGCTGCGCACTTCACTCGCCGCTACCGGACTGGAACTGCTCGGTTGGAGCTTGTACGCCGCGGGGTTCGCCGCCACGATCGCTGCGGCGGTGAATCTAGTCGGGGTCGGCGCCGCCAGTCTCGGTGGGCTGGTGCTGGCAGCCACGCTAGCGACCCGGCTACGAGGAGAGGTTCGCCGCGCGGTCGAGTACATGAAGCAGGTCGCCAGGGCCGCCACTGCCGCCGGACACTACGTCTGGCTGCGCGACTACGCACGGGACGCCTCCCGCAAGGACGGCACCAGCGCCTTGCCACCGTGGACACATCGCATCGAGCTGCATCGGGTCGGCTTCACTTATCCAGGTAGCGAATCACCGGTCCTTCGGGATGTCAACCTCGTCGTCGAGGCAGGTCAGACAGTGGCGCTGGTCGGTATGAACGGCGCCGGCAAGTCGACGCTCGTCAAGTTGCTTACCGGCATGTACACCCCGACAGAGGGAGAGGTACTGCTCGACGGCGTACCGCTGCGCGAGCTCGACGCGAGCGAATGGCGCTCCCGGGGCGCCGGAGCGTTCCAAGACTCCATGCGGTTGCGCACCAGCGTCGCTGAGGCCGTTGGCCTGGGCAACCTGGCGCAGATCAATGACGGAACGAAGATCCGAAAGGCGATCGAGGACGCGGGGGCGGCGGCGTTCGTCGACCGGCTTCCAAACGGTGCCGACACGGTACTCGACCGTTCAATTGGGGGCCAGGAGCTCTCGGGCGGCCAATGGCAGCGACTGTCACTTGCACGTGCGCGGATGCGCGACGAGCCGAACCTGCAAGTCCTCGATGAACCCAGCGCGGCTCTCGACCCGCAGGCCGAGCACGACATCCATGAGCTGTACGCCCGCAGTACCGAAGCGGGGCGCACTGTCACCCTGCTGGTGTCGCATCGCTTCTCTACCGTGAGGATGGCTGACCTGATCGTGGTGCTCCAGGACGGGCAGATCGTCGAGCAGGGAAGCCACGACGAGCTCATGGCTGCGAAGGGCCCGTATGCGGAACTGTATGAGAGCCAGGCAAAGCAGTACCGCTAGGGCGTAGATGCCGCGAACGGTGCGTGGTGCGGGAAGCACCACTCGCATGGCCCGTTCGATCAAGTGGAAGGCATGGAGTCCTCTGCTGGTGCCGAACTCCGGATTCCGGAATAGTGGACGGCCGCCTGAGCGAGCTGTGCCTTGTTACCAAGATTCAGCTTGCTGCGGATCCGGCGAAGGTAGGTGTCCACAGTATGTTTACTGATGCCGATTCTACGAGCGATCTGCTCGTTCGTATAGCCGTCCCCCACTAGCGTGAGGACCAGGCTCTCTCGCCCCGAGAGGGCGGAGATCGGCGTCTTAGGCACTTGTCGAGAGTTGAGGTCTCCTGCTTTCGCAGTTCGGATCGCATCGAACAGCTGCTCAGCTGGATCAGCCTGGTGAAGCAGGGCATGAACGTTCGAATACTGGTAGGCCAGCAGCGAAAGCGGTGACTCCTTTCCTGAGTACAACACGAGCCGGCATTCGGATGCGAGCGCATCGACGGTCGCGACGGGGGGCAGATCGCAGACTGCGCAGTAGCTGAAGACCATCACGTCCGAGGCCCGGGGGTTGATGTGGCGCGGGTCCTCCGTCGCGCTGGTCACGCTCAGTGCGGGGTGGCTGTCCAGCAGGGCCTTGAGGCCGATTCGCTGGACAGCATGGGGTTCGGCGATCGACACGGTGATCACTTTCAATCTCCTTTGCACGGGGGTGCCGTCTGCCGAGATGCCGGGAAGTTCGCCCAGGGGCGAGCAGGCTCGGAGACAGGGCCGGGGGTTTCAGCACAAGTGTTCCGGAAACGAAATCTAATATTATCGGAAAGTTTCCGATATTTTCAGAGCTTAGTTACTAGATGCAACGGTGTCAATGTTTCTATTGCGGTGATCAGGACTACATCGGCGTTCGTTCATCCTTGAGGTAGCAGGGTCCTGCGGGCCGCGGTGCCACGGTTTTACGCCTCAACCGAGCGGCGCTCGCTCGGTCGTAATCCCTATAGGCTGGTTCGGATCAGGTTCGATATGGGTTGACGGCGAAAAGTCGTCGGTGACAGGGGCAGGCGTGCAGTCAATACCAGAGCCCGAGGCTCCGCGGGGCGATTACAGCGTGGATCTCTCTTTTTCCGGCGCCGCGTCTGCACCCTCAGTCCTTCCCTGGGGACAGTGGTTTATGCGCGAAAGCATCAAGCGTGTCGAACCCGTCGACCAGCACCTGAACCAGATTTGGTTGCAGCCGGTGCCGGAGTCGGCAGATCTGGAATCAGTATTCCGAGCACTCGAGGCACTGGTGAACCGTCATGAGTCGCTGAGAACCCAATTCGGTACCGATGACTCCGGCAGGCCGACGCAGAGGCTCGTGAGCGAGGGAACGTTCCGCGTTTACGTCCGAGAAGCAACGGGCACCGATCTGGCGTCCTGGTCGGACGGCGCTGTCCGGGAGCTTAGGGAACATCGCTACGACCTCGCTCGCGGACCACTTCTCAAGGCCGTGATCGCCATGCAGGAGGATCGGCCGAGACTACTGGCGATGGGGTTGTCCCACATGGTCGCCGACGGCGGGGGGCTGCAGATCGTGCGGGGCGAACTCGCTGGTTCGATGGATCCGTCCGGTGCGGGCCCAGGGGACCCGGCTCACGACACCTGGCAGCCCAGCGACCAGGTCCGGTTCGAAAGCACACCTGAAGCGATCAGCCATGGCGAGCGGTCCCTGAAGTACTTCGCCGAGCAGTACAGTCGCTTTCCTTCCACGATGTTCTGGCAGCGGTGCGAACGGACGGAACACCCGAGATACTGGTCCGGGACGCTGGACGCCCCTTCGCTGCTCCCAGCGGTCTCCAAGATGTACGCGGACCACCAAGTGAATCCCTCTGCGGCGGCTTTCGCGGCCTTCTCGGTCGTCATCGCGAACCTGACGCGGCACGACTCCAACTGCATGTTCCTGATCTACTCGAACAGGACCCGGCGAAACGCCTCCTCGGTCGCTAACTACTCGCAGACCGTACCTATCAGGATCGACCTGCGGGGCGGAACGTTCTGGGAACTGCTGAAGACCACACACCTGGCAATGCTCAACGCCTATCGGTACGCCGCGTACCCGCCCGACAAACAGTGGGCGACGAGGACCGAGGTGGGAAACAGCCGGGGAATCAGCATCCTGGAAGACTGCGTGTACAACCCGCGATGGTGGGCCACCGGGCCTGAACTCCAGAGCCAGGCCCGACTCGGGCAGAACCCTGCAGATGCTCCGCCGAGCGTGTTCTCCTGGAACAACAGCGCCGACCGGGGCCTGGCCCTCTATTTCGGGTTGAGGAATAACAAGCTCTCCATCACGGCCGACACGAAATTCTTTGCGCCGGAGCAGTTCGAGCCCACGCTGCGGGCAATCGAGAAACTCATCGTCGAAGGCGCGCAGCGGGACTTCAATGTGTCCGAGACACGTAGTGGGCGCGCTCAGCTGACCACTGACGACGGATGGGCCTACATCGACAACTGTTGGGTGAACCTGGCCTCTACACAGACGATGGTGGCAGCGGCGGCAGGGGCTGCGGCGGTCGAAGTCGCTGTGGTTCAGCGGCCGGACGGCCGCGCCGAACTCACCGCTCGTATCCCGAAGATCCGGACCGTTTCAAATCTCGAAGAAGTGCGGATGAACTGCCTGGAAGCGTTGCCCATCTGGAGAAGTGCAATGGTGCCGGGTGTACTTGTAGAGGCGGACACATAGTCTTTCAAGATCATCTGGGAGGCGTTCGCCGATTGCCGAGACCCGCTCCAGGAGCCATGAGCGCCACTTGTCGAGCTCGGAGGCGGTGTCCCACGAAACCTCGGAGCCGTGGGCATCGGCCGAGTCAGCCTGAATCTCACCGGACGTTAAGCCTTGGCCTAAAGGGAGACCACGGCTTCGCCGATCCCGCCGATGCACCGCGAGTACTTGGAAACGATCGCCGGCTCAAGGGACCCGGCCCGGACCCGAGGGTGTCGAGCTCAACCAGCCGACCGCGGTCTGCGCATCTCGCCGAGCCTGTGTGGGCAACGCCCTTATTCGCTCTGCTTCCCAGAGGATTCGAGCGCTCTGAGGTCGATCCTGAGGCCCGGTGGGCGCTGACATTTGTCCGACGCCGAGGCGAGCGCACCCCCTGCCGCCCTTTCCTCCTCAAGGATCCGCCCGATCCACTCGCCGATGCCCCGCTCGATCTCGGCGGCCCACGGCGTGTACGCAGCCTCGCCGCTCGGATGCGTGGCCACCGGGCCGTCCCAGAGGTCGAGGTGCGCCAGCATGCCGAGCGAAAGCACGCCTGTGCGCCGCTCGACGAACGCGCTCGCACGGCTCGCGAGGTCGAAATCGGCGCAGTTCGTGAGCACAAAGCCCGCCAGCCTCGACCGTACCTCCTCTGGGAGGCAGTCGATAGTGCCGATCATGGCCGCCGATGCTCCGCTAACGCCTTGGCCGCAGAGCAGCACCGCGGCCTCCGAGTACCGGGCGACGGCGATGTTCGGGACATCCGCCTCGGGATCGAACTCCACCGGGCTCGCGGCGCCCTCGATCACCACGACATCGCTGGATCGCGCCAAGGCGTCGTAGCTGTCCTCGATCGCGGCCATGACCCGCCGCAGTGTCGCGGCTCCGAGATCGCCGAGCAGTGCGACATCCTTGTTGCCGTAACGCACCATCCCCGCGGGCTCGCCTTTGATATACAGCTCCCCGGTGCGCGCGTCCTGCGGCATGATGAGTACTGGGTTCATCTCGAAGGCGAAGTCCTGCTCGGTCGCCTGGAAATGGTGTGGGATCCCGATCTCGAACCGTCCGATCGACGGCATCGTCGGCCGAGGCCGGGCGATCGCGACCGCCTTGAAGGGCTTGACTTTCAGCCCTCGTCGCATAAGTGTCCGACTGAGCCCGACGCTGAGTACGGTCTTCCCCGCGTTCGCGCCGGTCCCCAGCACTAGTATCGATCTGCCCATAGTGCCCGTCGTTTCCTTTCACCTTATGGCGTATCGCGTACAAGCGGTAACAGCGAGTTGCGGACAAACTGCGACATGAGCTCCTGGATCCGGGTGGCGAGATGGGTCGTCCCATGCGGATTCGCCACGCCCAGATACGGACTGCCGTTGACCTTTATTCCGCTGTAGACTTCGCCGATGATGTGCTCCGGGAACGTGTCGAAGTATCGGTTGATAAACAGCGGATTTCCGGACGCCGTCTGAATCTGGCGAACGTCGTGCCAGCCGGGATCGTCAGTGATGCGGCGGCCCTCGCGGTGTCTGCGGAGCACGACGATGTCGGACACCACATCGGTCCCGGCGGTGTCGAAATGGGCTCCAGTCGGCAATCGGACAGCACCCAGGAACTCGCCTAGACCCGCCATGTCGTCCCGCGAGGCCGGGTCCGGTTGGTCGAGCGTGCGGCGGGAGGTGATGACCGCGACGAGTCCTCCCGGTCGAGTGAGCGTCAGGGCCTTGATGATGAAGAAGTCGTGCAGCGGATGCCTTCCGGTCGCTCCATTGGCGCTCCCGACCAGCTTCCTGCCGAATGGGACATTGCCCACCACCAAATCGAATGGCTCCCCTGGGAGTGCGGACCTGCAGAAGTCCTCGTTGAGCACAAGCGCGTCCCGGTGGAGGCAGGAGCAGATCTCCGCCGTGACCGGGTCGATCTCGACCCCCGTCATGTCGATGCCGCCAGGCGCACAGCCGATGAACGTGCCGATGCCGCAGCCGGGCTCAAGGGCTCGATCTGCGGTTCCTGAACCGATGCCCGCCCAGATCGCTTGCGCGTATGAGGCGTCCGTGAAATACGCGTCGGCGACGCTGCTGCGGGCTCGCCGCCACTCCTGCTCGGTCAGCAGGGACCGGAGCTCGGCTCGCTGCTCATCGAATTGGCCGGCCGCCCGTTCGACCGCTGGCAGCTTCGGCATGAATACCGGTGTCATGCCGCCCCATGACGTCCACTTCGCAAGCACGTCGCGTTCCGGCAGAGTCGCAGCCTGACCAGTCGCTCGGAGCGCTCTCAGTACCTTGAGCGCCTCGATGTTGCGACAGAGCCGCTCGGCGACCTGATTGAGCAGGCTGCCATCCTGCGTGCCGGTATGCGGCGGGGACGCGAATCGGCGGTCAGCCATTTCGCCCACGACCCCCTGTCGTCGACGTGCACGTCATCGAAGGAGCTCAGATTCCGGCCGGTCCGCCATCTCCTGCGAAACGGCCTTCACCAGGTCCATCGAGCCAGCGCGCCGATGGTGGCGTAGGCGCATCGTTGGTCCGTCCCACACGCCGGTTCCGTTGCCGAGTTCCATCACGCTCCCGCACTCGGCGCAGGACCGTGTCGTCATGTTCTCTACGACCAGATCGACTTGCAGCTCGGCCTCGCTGTAGAAACGAAGGCAGCGCTGTGTGTCGGCAGCAGCGAGCGGATCGACCCCGGTCACCATGATCACCTGGTCGATCTCCAAGAGCCGCAACAGTTCTAGATGCACCTCGTTGGTTCCCGGCGGAGTGTCGATCACAAGGAAGTCGGGTGAGCCCCAGTCCACGTCATGGATGAGCTGGCGGAGCGCGCCGCGGAGCAGCGGCCCGGTCCACGCGAATGCCTTGTCCGCAGCGCCGAACATGCCCGTGGAAACCACGTTGACACCGTTGCTCGCTTTCGGAACGATGCGTCCGTCCCGCACTTTCGGAGGTTCAGAGAGCCCGTAGAGTGTTGCGATGCTCGGCCCGGAGATATCCGAGTCCATGACGCCGACGCTATGGCGTTCAGCGTGCATATCAGCGATGCCGGCGGCGATCGTCGTCTTACCCACCCCGCCTTTGCCGCCCGCAACCAGCACGGTTCGGTCGGCCACCCTGGCCTTCGACTTCAACGCACACCTCCCAGAATTCGGCTCAACAGCGGGAACTCCGCCGTCTTCTTGCGCACGTAGTCGCCGTCGCGATCGGGCGAGATGTCGCCGCGGATGATGCCCAAGGAGGTCAGCTCGGTGAACACCAGACGGAGCCCGAGGTCGAGGGCGCGAATCTCGTTCCCTTCGAAGCGCGAACTCGCTGCGTGCTCATAGGATTCGATGAAGCGCCTCGCCTCGGGCACCTCCAGCTCGGCACGGTACGGCGCGCCGAAGGTCGTGCTGTCGTTCGCGTACTGGAGACCGCAGAAGGTGAAGACGCCCTCCGCCACGTCGCGAACCCGCTTGCCGAGATCGCAGTTGTCGAAGTCGATCACGGCCGCGATCTCCCCGTTTTCCTGGAACACGAAGTTCCACGGGTTGATGTCGCCGTGCACAGGCACGTCCGGCAGTTCCTTCCAGCCGATCTCGAGTGCCATCGCCGTAGATTCCCGGTGGAAGTCCGCAAGGTCTTCGAGAAGCGCCCGTGCGTCGTCATCTGCTCCACGCACGTCCATGCCCAGGGCCAGGTGGTCGCCGACAAGAGTGAGCCAGTCCTCGCGGAGCGCCTCGGGGAGTTCGACGTCGAGGCCGTGCAGATGCGGCAGTGTCGAAGCGACGGCGTCCCGGTGTCGCGCGCTGCCGTTGTAGCGCCGACCCGTGATGAACTCGAACAGCACGTATTTGACCCCGTCCATGGCGACCCAGGTGCCGCCGTCGAGTGTGGGGACGATTCGCGCGGTGGGCATCGCGCCGTTCAGCAGGCCGTTCTGGATGGCATGGCTGGTGCGAAGGATCCGGTCGTCATCGGCGTACCACGGGATCTGCTTGAGGAAGTAACGCTCACCTCCGCCCTCGATCACGGCTTTCCGGCTCGTCTCAGACCGCACCTCGAGCAGAGTGCAGGTCTCCCCGTCGATGAGGAACGGCAAGAACGAATCGAGGGCGTCGAGTCCGTACTTCGCTCCGATGAGGGCCAGATTCCGTTCGTCGAAGTTGAAGTACCCGAGCATCGCCGGCTTGCGTTTCACAGGCATGACCTGTCACTCCTCGTCCAGCGAAGCGACGGCCTTCTTGACCAGGTTCGCCGCGTGTTCAAGCTGGTCCATGCTCTGAGTGAGGGCATAGACCGGTAGGCGCCCGGTGATGGCCTCCAGCCAGCGGACCGGATCGGGGGCAAGCGTCGAAGGGAACCAGTCCCGCATGAACGGGTCGTATTTCACCGGCTCGTGCTCGACATGCGGCAGCAGCCGCTCGAACGCCTCCTCTGGTGTGAACCGGACCAAACCCGGCCGCGGCCCGTCCTCGAAGCGGGGCAGAACGATCATCCGGAGCCGTGCGTCGACCAGCAGTTCAGCGCGTGCCGCAGCGGCGAGTTCGGATGGCCGCAGCGATATCAGGTCGGGTATATCGTCGGGAGCGTCGGCGCGACCGAACCGGTTGGCAGGGTGGTCGCTGGACCGGTATCCGGCTATCAGCTCGGGGAACCCCTCGCGCAGGCTCGTGATCGAGTCGCCGCGAATGCCGATAGAACGCGGCCAACCGTAACCGACGAACTCGCCTGCGTCCTCGACGACCGTGAGGTCGTCGTTCACGACGAAATCCGCTCCCGCGCATAGCGAGCCGAGGATCGAAGAGGTCTTGCCTGCGCGCTTGGCACCGACGAAGGCAACGCCCCTTCCGTCGAACACGGTCATGCCCCCGTGCAGGAACAAAGTGTCCTTCGTGAAGGTCTGCCATCGAAGGAGGTTGCGGACGGCTCTGAGGGTCTGGAGGACGATCCAGGCGTCGTCCTGTGCGTCGACGACGATCTCACCCCGGTCCGAGACGCGCACCCGCCGCACGGGTTCGCCCTCGGCGCTGAAGTCGAGAGTCGTGTGCCGGTCCGCGGTCGCGAACTCGGGACGCATGGAGATGTGGAATGGCGAGTCGCGGTCGTCGCATACGGTGATCCATGGGGCGCATGCTTCTACGAGCGTACGGAATTGCGCCGCGTTTCCGGAGACGCGCACCCGGGCGGCGTTGCGTCGGTGGCCGAGCACGGCACTTATGACGTCGCTGGTCATGATGACTGTCCTCTCATCGAATGCAAATGCCGGTCGAGCAACTCCAGGACCGGGGTGGGCCGACCCCACGGAGTCGCTTCCTCGACCGGAACCGGGCTGAACCGCTCAACGAAAACGAGGATCACGTACGCGTGATAGGCCGCGTAGAAGTGCAGCAGGCGCTCGGGACCGGGGGCCTGCTTTTTCGCTTCGAGCCCGAGTGACGTTCCTTCCCAATGGATCAGCGCCTCACCAAACGGTTTCAGAGGGTCGCCGTTCCAATGGACGGGCAGGTTGATGTTGACGAGGACACTGTCAGGGGTGACGATGAAATTCCGGTTGTTCACGTCCGCCGGGATCAGTTTCGGGACCAGCGTCCGCAAGTCGAGTTCGTTGGCGACTTCGTCGAGTGCCCGTTCCAGTTGACGTCCCCGGAGTGAGTGCATCCGCGGGCCCTTGATGTGCTGAGACTGAAGGTAGTTCCTGAGGAAACCGGTCCAAGTCCTCTCCGGGGCTCGCCCGTCAACGTCGGCTTTCCCGAAGCCGTGCACTGGGATCGCTGCGATTGCGTCCAGCAGTCCCTGCCAGTCGGCGAACCACGACCGGGCCTCCTCCGGGCTCGGGTCCCCCTTCTGCAGCACAGCGTCAAGCGAGACGCCTTCGACCAGCTCGGCAAGCAGGTAGCCGGTCCTGTCGACGTGCACTCGAACGCTGCCGGCATCACGTGACTGCCTCAGCGGCGTCAGCGATGTGAGGACGCGATGTTCCAGTTCAAGGTCGCTGGAGGTGTCCCTCAGCCACTTCGCGACGAATCGTTCGCCGTCCACGTCCACCGACCAGACCGGATTGTTCGAGCTCGAGATCAATTTGATCTCGAACCGGTCTCCGATGACCGATCGCAGCCAGTCGAGCATGCGGCTGGGGGGGCGCGTCTGGTCGTTACCGCCGGGGCTGCTCGCCGCCTGCTCGCCGAGAACCATCTCGGGTTCGCTGTCACCGGTCCCGCTCATCACGCAGATGCACCCGCACCCAAGCCGAGCTCCTTCAAGAATCCGACATCGTCGATCCTCTCGAGGTGCGTGCACCGGCCACGCAGCCGTTCCTCCATGGTGCCCTCCCAACGAAGATAGGAATTGGCGCCGGATGCACTGTTGGTCCATTCCTCGACCGCGAGATGCGCGAGTCCCAGCTCCTCGACGAGCCCGGTCCCGAAAAGTGCGTCGGTATGGAAAGCGACCCACGCTGCGGGCAGGCCGACCCCGCGATCCGCGATGAGCTCGCGCAGCGCGCGCTGCTCGTCCGGGCTCATGGCCTCCCAAGCGAAGACGATGTCGACAAACTGCGCCAAACGCAGGTCCTTGGACTTGATCGTGCGCTCGAACCATCCCTCACGGAACAAGTGCAGCATGTGGAACAGCAGGTCATGCGCCTTTGGAAGCGCTCGCAACGGACCCATGCTGCCGAGATCGTCGTGGACGACCTCACGATAGTTCTCAAGAGCAGGCCCCAGCGGGACGTCCCATTCGCTCCGCGCCCATGTGAAGGTGAAGGCCACGTCGACACAGAAGCTGACCGGCGAACGGTCGTCGACCCGGTAATGGTGCTGCAGGTGGTCCCGGTACAGGGAGTAGATGAGCTGCTTCGATCGCGGCACGGCGTGCCATTCCCGGTGCACGTCGTCGTACCAACGGTCGTCGACGTAACCGAGGCCCTGAAGGACCTCGTGGATCCGGTCCCCGTCGGAAGGGACGGCCATGACATCGATGTCGTTGAATGTGCGTTGCCCGATCTCGTCGTACAGTTCGAGTTGCGCGACGATGCCCTTTGTGAATGCGAACGGCACACCGGCCTCGGCGAGCGCCTCACCAATCCGGGAGGCCTCGGCAAGGTATTCGCGGGCCTTCAACCGGTTGAACAGCAATGCATCGCGCAGCATCTGTCTTGTCTTGTGCGGCAATCGAATCGATCGGTCAATATCGCCGAAGAAGGATGCCAGCGACGGCACGAGCCCCTGCCGGGCCGCGAGTCCGATCAGTAGATCAGGGTCAAAGTCACCGTCATCCAGAAGCTGGAGAGCCGATTCTTGGCGGCGGGCGTCCGAGGCTGCGACACTGCTTTGCTTCAAGAAGAGCCAAGTCGCGTGCAAATTCCGGGATGCGTCCATTCTTTGTCCTTTCAGGCGTTTGCCGGCGTCGGCCAATCAGGCGGGAGATCCTGTATGGAGTTGCTGGGATCCGTGGCCCGCAGCCAGCAAGCCTGAACGCAGGCGCAGCGGCAGATCCGGGGAGGCACCGTGCCGCAGCAGCATCTCGGTCGCCGATCCGTATCGCTCATCGATGCGGTTGAGCGCCATCGCCAGCGCGTGCATCTCGCCGTCATTGAACCGGTCGAACTCCTCGGCGGATCGTCCCTTCTCGATCCACCGGCGACGGCGCTCAGCGACGTCGGGCGCGATCGCCTCGCAGACCATCCGCTGCTGGCGGATGACCTCACGCCGCGCCACGCCCAGTACCTCAAGCAGGACTGCCGCCGTCAGACCGGTCCGGTCCCGGCCGGCGGTGCAATGGAACAGCGTCGGCCGCCCCTCCATCGCGGCCACCGCCTCGGCGACCCGGACGAAGTGCTCCGCGCGGTCGTCGATCAGGGCCCGGTACAGCGGACTGAGCGAGTCGATGTCTCCGAGGCCGGGAGCCTGGAGTTCGCTTCCGAGTTCGATGCGAACATGGCTGATGCCAGGGGCGCCCGCCAAAAGCGCCGGGCGCTTCCTGGCCTCCTCTTCGGTTCGGAGGTCAATTACTGCCTCCACACCGATCCGCACCAGCGCGTCGGCGGAGGACTCGTCGACGTTCCTACTCCGGTCGCTGCGGAAAAGGACGCCCCACCGCGTCGTCGCCCCAGCGGCTACCCGCAGGCCCCCCAGGTCCACCACTGCTCGGCACCCGGGAACTTGTACCATCTCGCCGCTCAATGGATCACCTGTCGATCTCGAACAGTCTGAGGACCCTCGTGGCTTCGTAGACGGCGGGTACGAGACTGCCGGTTGCATCGTCGCGGCTCATCGCCTGAGGGCGACGGATTCGTTTGGTCTTCTGCACCAGCGGTCTCGCCTGTGCGATCAAGGTGTCGAGCAGCCGTGTGGCCGTTTCCTGGTCGAGTTCGACGCGGTGTGCGGGCCTTTCACCGGTTGAGAACGAGATGTCGGCCAGATATGTCATGAGCACTAGGCCCTTCGGCCGGGTCACCTCGGCCATGCGGCTGAGCAGGTGGACCTGGTTGTCGTAATCGCCGTCGGTGTGGTGCATCGCGTCAAAGCAGATGATGCCATCGAGTGAATCGGGTTCTGCGGAGTCGAGCCAGGCTCGCAGGTCCGCTTGGACGGCGTTGACCGGAAGCGCTTTCGCAACCGATTCCAGGTGCTCGATCGCGACTGCGTTATGGTCAACCGCGTGCACCACGACACCCTGACCGGCCGCGTAGAGGGCGTGTCTGCCGCTGCCACAGCCGAGGTCGGCAATTTCTGCCTTCCCCCCGGAGGCTGAAGCAAGCAGGCGATCGATCATAAGCACCGCCGTGTCCGAGGGTCGTGAGTTCGGAGGCGACTGCCAGATCCGGTCGTACACCATCCGGTCCCGCTCAGTCTGTGTCATCATCAGCCTGCTTTCTTCATTCACCTATGTCGATCAACTGGTCGGGGTAGCGGCCGTCTTTGAGGTCGGCCCAGAGTTCCGGGAGCCGATCGGGCACGATGCGCTCGTCGGTCTTGAGGAGCGCATCGCTCGACCACCAGCGCATCTCCAGGAGCTGCTCGCGTTCGATGTCGGTCCAGCGTCTGTAGTCAAGGTCAGTGGCGGTTGTCGTGGCGACGATGTAGGTCTCGTACTGTTCGAGCAGCGTGTCCTCGAGGTAGGGGAAAGTCGAGGTCCGGAAACCCACGGTGGCGCCGAGTTCGAGGTCGGCGATACCGGTCTCCTCCAAGACTTCGCGCTTGGCCGCCTCTTCCACAGATTCGCCGGGTTCGATCCCTCCGCCCACCGGAAACCACCAGCGGCCCGCACTCGCGTCCACCAGGGACCGGCCGTGGACGAGCAGGATCTCCTTGGCGGGATTGGCTAGTAGTACGCGGACTGCGTTGCGCTTCATTCGGTTCGTCATCGTCTCCTCGACCTTCTTCGTTCGGTACCCATCGAGTGGGAGCTATAAGTCCATGGTTCCCGATTCCGCCAGGATCAGCGCCGCACCATCCAATACCGCTTCCACTCCGATCGGTAGGGTTGGTAGCGGATCAGTATGGCCGCCTTCGAAATCCGCCAGAACCGGGTAGTCACCACCCTCGACGTATTCCAGGATCAGACTGTGGACGCACTCGGTTTCATCGGGTGAGCGCATTCGCAGTCGACCCATCACCAACCCGGACAACCGGTCGAACGCGCCGACTCCGCGCAGCAGGCCGAGATCGGAGCGTATTTCATCCAATGTGTACGGAAATTCGGGGATGTCCAGCAGGAGGATCCCTCCATGCCAGTCCGGTTCCCACCGTGTGCCGATCAGGCTCGCCAAGGTGGGAAGGCAGACCGGTATGAGCTCTCCTGTGCCACGTCCCTGTCTGAGCACCGCTCGGTGTTGCCCGAAGGTCGGACGAAGGGGCGTTCCGGTGGTTTCGGCTCGCCCGAAGTCGCTGTCGTGCACCGCGAAGTCGGAGGTCGGGACGGCGAACGGATAGGACGCCGAACTGTCCAGGACCGATCGGAAGTGCGCAACCATATAACTCAGCGGACCGCCGACGACACCCCACTGCGGAATGACCGCCGGACCGTAGAACGTAACTAGGCCCGATCGCTGGCGTAGGGCGAGGTGAACACTGGTGATATCGGAGTATCCGCAGAAGATCTTGGGGTTGCGGCGGATGGTCTCGTAGTCGAGGAGATCGAGAGTCTCCGCGCTCGTCGTCCCGCCGATGGTGCAGATGACGGCGCGCACGTCCGGGTCGGCAAACGCCAGGTTGATCTGCGTTGCGCGTGCCTCGGGCGTCGCCGCGCCGCCCGGAGACTCTTTTACCGTGTATCCATGTGCGCGAAGCTGTTCGACGCCCCTGCCGTAAGGGGTCGGAAACTGCGAGGGACCGTCGATGGCCGGCGACACCAATTGGATAACGTCGCCGGGACGAAGCGGGCGTCCACGGAGCTTCGGCCGGACACCCTCCACCGCATCGCTCATAGCTAGACCCAGGACTCGACGCCGCGGATGCGGGGCATGACATGAAGATCTCGGACGTCGTCGTGCCGCAGCGCCCAGGCTACGAACCGTTCGATCCCCAGCCCGAAGCCCGCGGTCTCCATTGGGTATTCGTCCTTCATCCGGACATACCACTCATACTCCTGCTCGTCGACCATGTGTGCGCGCAGCGCTTCCCGCACGTCCGACCCATCGCGATGCCGCGCCCCGCAGCCTACGACTTCGCCGATTCCGAGAAGCAGATCTGCGCATTCAGCGTTGCCGTCCGCGTCGATCCGCTGGTAGAACGGCACAGAGAGGCTCGGAGGACGAGAGAGCCAGACCGCGCCGCCATACTGCTCGATGAGGCGCAGCTCGCCTTCCCGAGTGATGCCCGGAACGCCCGGCTCGAGCTCCGTGAAGGCGGAATCGCCGAGCTGCTTTCGCGCCTCCTCGAAGGTGACCCGCGGGATCTCATCCTGCTCCACAAGACGGACTACATGGTCGAGTCCACCCGCCATCTGCTCGAACCGGCCGGCTTCTTTGCTATTCAGCAAACCCTGCCCCAAGGCCGAAACATAGGATTCGACCAGGTGCATGACCGTATCGAGACCGCCGAGAACCTCGGCCTCCGAGTGGAAGAACTGGTTCAAGTGCGTCTCGTCGGCCGCTTCCCCCCGGAATGTCGGCATGATGTAGTACGCGCCTGTCAAACCGTGCCGCAGCATGAACTCGAGCTGGAACTGCATCGAGTCCGCTAGGTAAGTCGGCGTGCCCAGCAGGTCGATCTTCACCGGGAGGCTGTCGCTTCCTCGTCCCATCGGGCTGGACACCGATCCCACCGTGACCGGCATCAAGACCGGATCGATGCTACGGCTCTCGTAGAACTCAAACGTCGACTGCACGATGGCCGCGTAGATTCGGGTAAGTCCGATGTACCAGTCGGATTCGATGGCCGACACGAAATGCTCAGAGGGCTTCCCCCAGGTGCGAGGCGCGACGACGCCCGCGTATCGCTTGTCGTTCATAGGTGCTTCCTGTCCTTTCTTCCGAGTCCGCGAACCGCGTCCGAGCGTTGCTACCGAGTGGCGATCATCAGGAGGTTGTTGCCGCGTTCGACCGTTTCAGGTTCTCTGATCAGGCGGCTCTCGATCTGCTTGATTCGCTCAAATCGGTCAGGGTCGCTGAGCAAGTCCCCGAGCTGCTCGGTGTTCCCATGCAGTTGCGTCTCCTGATATCCCGGATAGATCGCCACGGGGAACCCGATCATCCGGTCGACGCCGAATTCCGCATGCTCGGCCATCGCGCGCAACTGCGCTGGCTTGAACGCGGTGATCGTCGGCATCTCCGCGGTGAATCTGCCCCGGCCCTCCGCCGCGATCTGCTCCGCTCCGTCCACATCGCCAATGGCTAGCGAGAAGTACGCCATGTGGTAAACGTTGGGTACCACCATCACGAGCTTGCCGCCTGGCCGCAGCACGCGGCTGAAATGCCGAAGCACGCGCTGCGGATCGGCGACGAATCCCAGGACGTTATGGAAGCAGAACACGACGTCGAATTCATCCGCGCCATAGGCCTCGTCCAGCGAATCGAGATCGCCGGCCTCCACGCTCAATCGGCCTTCGAGTTCGGGCCGCTCGGCTCGCTTCGCTGCTTGCATGCGCATGTCGGGGCTCAAGTCGTAGACGACTGCGTGAGACTCGGGCAGTGCGGTGAGGAATTTCTCCGACCATCGACCCGTCCCGCCTCCGGCGTCGAGCAACCGCAGCTTGGAGCCGCGGTCGTCGATCACCTCAGTCTCGATGCATTCCCACAGCAGACCGTCCGACAACCGCCAGTAGTCCTGATGAATGACATCGTCATAGGCCTCGGCCTTGCCGGCGAAATAGTCGACGACTCGTTCTTGGTAAGCTTCCACATTTGCCTCCATGCGCCAAAATCCCCGCCGCACCAATCAGGAGCGACACCACTGAATGTCTATCCAGAAAGCTATCAGTCATTTTGCCGAATACGCATGTCCCGCATTCAATGGACAGGTGTAACTGACCTCCAGTGTTATGCAGACCATGAAGTTTGAAGACAAAATGGCTTGTCCCGCGATCCGCTCGTCGGGAGTCGATGCGCCGCGCGCTGATGGTCTCGCTGCTCAGGAACCGGGCTTCTCGAACCGGTCTGCACCAGTCTTACCGAGTGCGGCGTTGATATGCGCGAAGTCATCGACGCTTTCGCTGCCGCTCAGCAGAACATGGCCCACCCCGGACTGACGATATTTTCCAATGAGGGCGGCAACCTCCTCATATGAGCCCACGAAGAACGGCGCGCTGACACGTCCACTCTTGAAGGCTCCCAGCCAGTACACGCCATCCTGTTGTGCGTCACCGCGGATCGCGCTCTCCGCGAGCTGCCTTGCCCATGCGTTCGACGACCGCGCCTTCAGCACCGTCTCCATTTTTCCCTTGCGGGTCTCCGGATAGCGTTCGAGCGCCGTGGCCCACGCCTCAGGTCGATTGGGTCTGGCGACGACACCGATCCTGATGCCGATCTCGCCGGTGTAGCCGGCCGAACGCAGCGGGTCCAGGAACTTGCGACGCCATTCGTCGACAGGACCCGGATGCGTGACCACCACATCGGCGATCTCCATGGCGACACCGAGACCCTTCGCCGACGAGCCGGCGACGAAGAACTTGCACTGGGCGAGGACGTCCGGACACGGCGACATCCGATACCCCTCGTACCGGTAGAAGCGGCCGCGGTGGTCCACGCGTTCGCCGCGCACCAATGCACGCAGGACCCGGCCGTACTCCAGGAGCCGGTCGTACCGCTCGTCATGGGACAGCCCGTCACCTGTCGCTCTGAGCTCGTCCTCCCGCGCTCCGGCGACCAGGTTGAAGTTGAGCGGCCGCCCGTACAAACTCGCGAAGGCCGCAGCCGCCGCCGCAGCCGTATGCGGCGGGAGGGACGAAGGCTGAACTGCGACTAGAGGGATGAGCGAGTCCGACAGCAAGCCCAGATGCCCGGCGACCAGCCACGGATCCACTTCATGCAGGTTGTGCGGGACAAGGAGCCCAGTCCAGCCCGCATCGTCGCATTTCCTTGCGGTTTCTGCCATCTGCTTGGCAAACCCGGTCTGCAGTGGAGCAACGGATTTTGGAGTTACTGAGAAAACCTGCATCCGATGTCGACCTCTCCTTCGGATTTGCTGTGTCGCATTGCGCAGACGCGTGCGATGCAATCTACGCGCATCCCGTATGCCACACCTGTCCCGTAATCGCCTGACGTTCGGCGGGGTCCTGTCGACGGTCTCCGGGGATGTGAATGCTCGACGTTCGATCAGGAGCGGCCGGCCGTCGTGCTCCTTGACCGAGTGGACGCTGCCGATCACAACCAAGTGGTCGAAACTGTCGAATCGCCGCTCGACCTTGCACCGCAAGTGCAGCAGCGACGCCGCGATGCGCGGTCGGTCGTCGTCACCGGCGACAACGTGCGGTGAACCGAACTTGTCCGCGCCGCTGGTGGCGAAGAGCCGCGCGACGGCCCGGTGCTCGGTCGAGAGGTAGTCGACTCCGAATTCCTCGCAGTCGCGCATCACGCCGCATGACCGGGTCGTGTGGTCGACGCATACGAGCAATGAGGGCGGTGACACGCTCAAAGAGCAAATTGAGCTCGCGGTGAATCCGACCGGTCCGCCGTCCGCACCGAGCGCGGTGACGATCGCGACTGGAAACGGCACACGTGAGATGGCACTGCGGAAGGACTCTGACTCCACAACCATGCGAACGATCTCCTTGTGAGCAGGCATCGTGTCGGGCAGCGCCAGGCCATTCATCGCGACGCCTGATCGAAGTTACAGACCCGGCGTTCAACGGTCCAGGCCGGCAGTGTCGCGTATTCATGTCTCAGTTGCGAATCTGTCCCTAAGCAAGCATCGCGTGTACGGTCATTGCCGTTCAGACCACATGACGCTCCGGCAAACTTTTCAAGGCGGGTGATCGATGGACGTGGCCGCAATCGACGGCTCCGATCAAGGGGGCCTTTCGTCGGAAAAGCGACCTGCGCTGGTGCACAGGCTACTGGCGACCGCTGCGAGACGCGGTCCGAAGGCTGTCGCCTTGTTCGATGGAGAGGGCTCCTTCACGTACGCCGAACTGCTCCATGAAGCCGGGCGCTTCTCGCAATGGCTGCTTGACCGCGGCGTCGAAAAGGGGGATCGGATCGCAGTGGACGCACTGCCCGATCGCCGGTTCGCCGCGATGCTATACGGCTGCCTCGCCATCGGCGCCGTGTGCGTTCCAGTCTCCGCCTCACTCACGGCTCCGGAGCGCGATTACCTGCTCGGCGACGCCGGGCCCGCTCTTGCCGTCTCTGATCAACACCCGCCGACCACCTATGAGCGGAGCACCTTCTCCCCTCGAAAGGTATGGGGCAGCCTCCCCGCGTCGCCGCTCGCATTCGATCGGTCGATCGCTGACCACACCGATCCCGCGATACTCATCTACACGTCGGGCAGCACTTCACAGCCCAAGGGCGTGCTCTGCCGACATGAGCAGGTGGCGTTCGCCGTCGCCGCTATCGCCTCCCGCTTGGGTTACCGCCCTGACGACGTCGTGTTCACACGCCTGCCGATGTCCTTTGACTACGGGCTGTACCAGGTCTTCCTCTGCGCGGAAGCCGGAGCGGCGATCGCCCTCGCGTCCCCCGGGTCCGATGCCATGCTCCTCAAGGACATCGAGTCTGTCGGAGCCACTGTCGTGCCGTTGGTCCCCGCGCTCGCGGACATGCTGATCATGCTCGCCCGTCGCAGAGGCGCCGACAGGACCGTCCGCCTGTTCACCAACACCGGCGAGCGGCTGGACCCCGACCGCCTCATCTCGCTGAGGAAATGCTTTCCCAGGGCCGCAGTGCAGCTCATGTACGGTCTCACCGAATGCAAGCGCGTCACCATCGGGTTGCCCGACGGCGACCTCTCACGGCCGGGCTCGGTAGGCCTCCCTCTTGACGGGACCACCGTGACCGCAATCGATCCCACAGGAAGGGTGTTGGCACCGTTTGAGACCGGCGAACTCGTGGTCACGGGCCCGCATGTCATGGCCGGGTACTGGCGGGAGCCGGATCGTACGCGAGAGGTGTTCCGCAGCGGAGACGACGGCCTTGTCAGGCTGCATACCGGCGACTGGGGGCACCTCGACGCCGAGGGCTTCGTCTATCTGAGCGGCCGTCGGGACGACCAGTTTAAATCTCGCGGCGTGCGTACTAGCGCCACCGAGATCGAGCAGGCGGCGAACACCGTCCCCGGCGTCCGCCGAGCGGTGGTGCTGCCGCCTCGCGGGGCTGACGAAGCGGTGTTGTGCGTGGTCTCGGACCTTCGCTCGGAGGCGGTACTGCAACGCCTCCGAGAAGCGCTGGAGCCGGCGAAGGTTCCGCGTGTGTGCATAGTGTTCGCATCGCTTCCCCTGACCTCCAACGGAAAAGTGGACCGCGCGCGCCTTGCCGAGCAGGTGCGCGGATGACCACTCACGAGGCCGCGTCCTTGGCGGCGCAATATGGGACCCCGCTGTACATCTACCGACTCGAGAACGTCGTCGAGGCTTGGCGGGATCTGACGGCCGCGCTGCCCGCGCCCTCGCTGCTCCATTATTCGCTGAAGGCCAACCCGCACCCAGATCTTGTGAGGACGCTGATCGGGCTCGGCGCCAGGCCGGAGATCAGCTCCCCTGGCGAACTCGACGCCGCACTCGACGGCGGAGCGCCTGCACATGAATGCCTCTACACGGGCCCGGGAAAATCCCAGCACGAGATCGCCTATGCAGCAAAGAAGGGCGTGCGCCGCTTCTCGGTCGAGTCGGTGCAGGACTACCTCCGGGTCGGGCAGGCAGCGGCCGCTGCGGGCATCCGTGCCGAATGTCTCGTCCGATTGAACGGCCACCCCTCGGGAGCCACGGGCCTGCGCATGAGCGGCACCGCATCGCAGTTCGGTGTAGAACTCGACGACATCAAGGAGCTTCGGAACGCTTTCGCCGCAACCGATCACACACTCGTCACGGGCTTCCACCTCTTCCCGGTCAGCAATGCCCGCGACGAGGAGAGCCTCTTGGAGGCCTTTGTCGGCAGCGTTCGGCACGCGTGCACCGCGGCGGACGCACTGGGCGTAGAGCTCGAGATGCTCGACCTCGGCGGCGGCTTCGCGGCGCCGTACGCGACGCCGGGTGACCGCCCTGTGTACCGCACGCTCAAACCCGCACTCGAAGCGACCCTCGACGAACACCTGCCGGAATGGCGCAGCGGCCGGCCACGGATCGCCTTCGAATCCGGCCGCTACCTCGTCGGCGACTGCGGCAGCTATGCCGCCACGGTCATGGACGTCAAGTACTCCGGCACGCGTACGTTCGTCGTGCTCGACGGGGGTATCAATCACCTCGGCGGCATGGCCGGCCTCGGCAGACTCCTCCGCCCGAGCGCCGTGCCCGAGCCGAGCGGCGACCCTGTGCAGACAGCCACCCTGGTCGGCCCGCTGTGCACGCCAGCGGATGTCCTCGGTCTCAACGTCGAACTTCCACTCATCGCACCGGGCGACCTGCTGATGTTCCCCAATACCGGCGCCTACGGGCTCAGCGCCAGTCTCCATTCGTTCCTTAGCCGGTCGGCGCCCCCGGAGATCGTGCTCGAACGCGACATGATCGTGTCAGCGACTCGGACACATTGCAGCAGAAGCGCACTCAGAAAAGCACGTGATGCAGAACAGGCGGGCCATGAACGGGCGTGAGGTTCGGAAACCGGTGGAGCTGGCACGGGAGTCGGTGGAAGTCCTCGCTGAGCATGCCGCCGAGGCGGACCGCGCCGCTGTGTTCCCCGCGGCAAGCATGCAACGACTACGCGACAACGGGCTACTCGGGCTCTTGGTGCCGGAGCAGTTCGGCGGGATGGGCGGCGACCTCGCGGATCTCGCGGAGGTCGCACAGGTCCTCGCTGCTGGCTGCCTGTCCACGGCCATGGCTTGGGCGATGCACTGCCAGCAAGTCGATGTGCTCGTTCGGCATGCATCGAAGGGCCTGGCCGAGACGCTGCTCCCACGTATCGTCCAGGGCAGCCTCTACCTCGGCTCAGTGACCACCGGTCCCGCAGGCAGCACGCTTCTGTCCAATTCCTCACCGGTACAGAAGGCGGGGGAAAACCTCGTCGTTCACCGCGACGCGCCCATCGTGACCGGGGCAGTGCACGCCGACGGGTTCCTCATCACGATGCGATCCTCGGCTACAGCCGCCGATCACAGCGTCAGCCTGATCTACGCCGACCGGTCCCAGCTGACCGTCGAACAGACGGGCGACTGGGACACCCTCGGCATGCGCGGCACGGAGAGCCTGGGGATCTCGCTCACTGGAGCCGTCCCCGACGCTCAGGTCGTGGGTCCTCCCGGCGGATTTCGTCCGATCGCCGTTGAGTCGATGGCACCGACCGGGCACATCGCCTGGGCTTCTTGTTGGCTGGGAGCAGCGCGGGCGGCCACGTCGGATTTCACCTCGCTGCTGCGTTCATCTGGCAGGCCGCGAAGCATCGACGTCTCTTCTGATCTGTTCAGAGAACGGCTGGCGAGGATCCGAATCGACCTGGAGCTCGTCGGTGCCTACCTCCATCGGGTGGTCGACGAAGTGCTCGAGCTCCGGCGACAGGGCGCGAGCGTCGACACGCCGCAGACCCAGATTCACATCAACACGCTGAAGGTCGCGGGATCCGAGCTGACCTACCGTTCGGTCGACAGGCTCGTCCAACTCGCCGGTCTCTCGCTCGGATACCGCAGGGGTTCGGCACTGGCACTCGAACGACGCCTCCGTGATCTGCGCTCCGCAAGCCTCAACTATGCGAACGATCGATTGCTCACTGCGACCGGGGCTCTCAGCCTACTGGACCGCGCAGTGACCGTCATTTGAAACCCCAGTACCCCAACTAACACACAGGAGCAAACAACTTGAACGAATGGATGAATGAGTACGACCAGATGATCCGCCCCTACCTCCCGCTCCTCGACCCCAGAGTACCGCTGGATCCAAACGACCGGCTGTCTGACCTGGGCCTAGATTCGATGGGAACCGTGGGGCTCCTCATCGAACTCGAAGACGCATTCAATGTATCGATTCCAGATGACCTACTTACTTCCTCTACATTCGACACTGCTACCGCACTTCGGAATGTGATCGAGTTGCTTCGCACTCCCGAGTCACCGTAACCAAAACGAGCATCCGGAAGACGGGTCGCCACGTGAAGGGGACGAAGCTGGCAACCGTCGGACGCTTCTCAACGGTAGCCAGGCGTAGCAGCAGGGACTGTGCCAAATCTGCAGCATTATCCGAACACCGGGCCGTTATATACGGCCCGGTGTTCGGCACTTCGGGCCCCAAATGACTGCGGTGTTCGGGCAGCGGCGGCGTGAACGGCGACGAGACCTGGTCGGCACTGACCTTCAGGTAAGACTGTCAACCGCGGTGGCAAATGGGAGTTCCTTCATGAGATTCTCCATTGCCTGCCAGTCAGGTAGACCCTCAGAATTCGCTGGAAGCCTTACGGAGGTGGACACCATACGGGCGAGAGTCCATTTGTATCCATACGTAAATCTGCTGCGACCATGTTTGATAATGGCAGCAATGAACAACATGCAGAATCGCGAAATCTGCTCCCTGGGTATGAGTACGTTGACATCATCGCAGGCGAAGAATGGTCGATCCTGGTAAAATGCATTCCCTACACTATTACCATTATAAACAACAGTTAGGCAGTGACCTTGGAAGTTAGGCTTCAGATCAGCCATATCGGTCACGCCATTGTTCTTCTCTGTAGCTCCGATGAAACGGGTAGCGCCAGGATTCCGGTCCGCTTTGGTAACACGTTGCCCTTTTTGAATGAGGAACAGATCCCCAAGGGTAAAGTCAGCCCAAGTTTGAGTGGGCACGACCGCGTCGACAGTAGGTTGAGCCTCTTTCATTGCGAAGAGAGAATAGTCGCGCAATGATTCATGGAATGCCACTCGGGAAAGTGAGTCATAGGCTGTTTCCATGTAAGATTCAGCAACCCACTCATCATCCGGGCCCACCGCTGCAGTAACCGATTCGCCTGGATGTACCTCACGATTTCGCCAGGATTCCACCCATCGATCGCGAATGCTTGTCCACGCATGCTCACGATCAACTCGACCAAGGTTCTTAACCTTCACAAAACCATCGTCACGCCAGTAGCCAAACCAGGTCTTCTTGTTTGACTGTGAGTGCGGTATTCCTGCAGTAAAGACCATAATACACGTGACGACGCCGACCGGATGAAAGATTTCCGGCGGCATGGACATTACTGCTTCAAGGGTGTGTTTTGAAAGGATGTCGAACTTTTCGGATGAGTTCTTGGTTGCGCAGGATACGGGGACAATCGCAACTCCAGTTCCACCACGTTTGAGCATGTCAAGCATGTTCTCAACGAAACGCAGTTCCGAGAGATCTTGATTTGACTTAGCATAGGGAGGATTCACAAAGCCGATATTTGGCTGGAGGGACTTACCTTTACCGCCCTTATGACCACGCACCGCTTCTATGATTGCTGAGTCAAAACAAGATCCCTGGTACAGGTTTGTTTTGCCGTCTCCGCGGAGAATCATATTAGAGGCCGCTAGCGCATACATACTTGCTCGCTGCTCGACACCAATTAGCCTATCGCGCTTAATGGAATCGATCTCAATTTGCGTCGTGGCAGTCTTTGTCATTTGCATCATTGCAGAGATCAGGAAACCACCTGTGCCAGCACAGGGGTCGAGAACCACATCATCCTTCGTAACATTTGCAATGAGCGCAAACAGTTCAGTTGCATGTTTCGGCGTAAGAACGATTCCAAGACCCTTGCCATCGCCGCCGGTGTACTTAAGAAATTCACCATAGAATTGACCGACTACATCGTAGTCCCGATAGATCGTCATGAAAGGCAAGACACGGTCAGCCAGAAGCCGCACAATCTCATTCAGCAGCCCTTTTGGGTAGCCCTTCGTCGGCTTCCTCAGTTCTGGATGGACCTCAATATTTGTGAACGGCTGGGTCATATTGTCGACTTTTGGCGTCGGAATCTTGGCTTTCTTGGTTTCATTCTTAATAGTCTGCATCCAGTACCCTGGAAGCTCATGTGCCGGGTAATGGTCATAAGTCTTGGCGAAGACTTCGTTGCTAAGCGCGATTAGTGTACCGGCCACCGCAAGCGGCTTCTCCTGCTCACTCATCTCAGCCTCATCGCGCATAAATGCATGCATTTCTTGCGAGAATTGAATGAGGTCGCGCTCTCGCTGCTTGTGGACCACCTGATCAAAAGAAGCAGCCCGGATGAGATCTTCCATGCCGATCATCTGGTTCACTTCCGCGCCAGTAGGGGCGACCAAGACCTTGCCCTCGAATTCACCTTTCGGCACAAGAAAGAATGAAGCCCTGTGTGATTTGGAATCACCGCTTACCGCAATCGCGATTACGGTGTACTCGGCAGACAAATGCCCGGCATAATGAAGCACGCCATCTACGGCATATTCAGCAGGCTTATCCCTGTTCCGCGATTCATGCTTGCCAACCGCAGCCTTGCATTCAATTACCACCACCATATCAGGGGTATCCGGGGCAGTGATAATGAATTCCGGATAACCAATGCCGCCTTTGCCGGTCTTAGATGCCTTCGAAAGCGCGGAACGAATCGCCTTGATTGCGGATTGCTGCTTCTCGACAACAATTGATTCTTCATCCTCAAAGTAGCCGAGCTCCCGCAGCCAGCCATTTACCAAGTCCTCAGTGACGCGCTCATTCACCATGTCGTCTCCGTCTTTGCCTTGCAATGAACCTTGCACACGAAATTCTTTCATAGTCTCGCAAGCCTCCGTCAAGGACCTTGGTGATGCTCGGCACATCTTGCCTTCTGATGAAGCCCATAACCAGGGCATGGACCTCGAAGTCATGAGGGGCTCTGGAACAGGTCACCTTCCGCCAGAGCCGTAAGCCAGGCTGGAGTTTGACACAAAGCGGGACGACTGAAGGTTTGACACGCCCGACGTGCCCAGGGCGCCGTACTACGTCAGAGCAGCGCTGCAAGACGAAGGAAGGCCCGGATCTGAAGATCCGGGCCTTGCTTTCTTATTGGGGATGGGTGTTAGAGGGCCCAGCGTTGGTTGGTGGCCCCGGTGCAGGTCCAGAGTTGGACTTTGGTGGCGTTGGCGGTGGCGGCTCCTGCTACGTCGAGGCAGAGGCCTGAGGCGGCGTTCGTGATGGTGCCGTTGGAGTTGAGGTTCCACTTCTGGTTGGTGCCGCCGTGGCAGGTCCAGATGATGGCGGCGGTGCCGTTGGCGGTGCCGCCTCCGGAGGCGTCGAGGCACTTCTTGGAGGTGCCGGTGTAGACGGAGAGTTCGCCGTTGGCGTAGGTCCATTGCTGGTTGGCGCCGCTCCAGCAGTCGTAGATCTGGAGTTGGGTGCCGTTGGTCGTCGACTGGTTGGGGACGTCCAGGCAGCGGTTGGACGCGGCGGAGACGACGGGGCCGGTGT
Source organism: Glycomyces sp. NPDC050141 (assembly GCF_055586545.1). Lineage (NCBI taxonomy): Bacteria > Bacillati > Actinomycetota > Actinomycetes > Glycomycetales > Glycomycetaceae > Glycomyces > Glycomyces sp. NPDC050141. The sequence goes on from NZ_JBVJHZ010000025.1 coordinate 55,886, forward strand.
CGCCGCCGCCGGGGGTGCCGTTGTTCAGGGCCGCGAGGACGGAGTGGTAGGCCGGCTTCTTCTGGTAGTTGCCGTCGAAGAGGAGCGGGTTGTCGGTGCGCCAGGAGTACTTGTCGGTGACGCCCCAGACGGTGATGCCGGTGCAGCGGGCGATCGCCATGCAGGCCTTGGTGACCGTCTCGAAGGTGGCGGCCTGGCCGGTGCCCTGGCCGACGTCGAGTTCGGTGATCTCGACGGCGACGCCGAGGTCGGCGAAGCGCTGGAGGTTGGCCTGGTAGCTGGACAGGTTCTCGTTGTGGGCGAGGTGGGACTGGAAGCCGACGCAGTCGATCGGGACGCCGCGGGCCTTGAAGTCGCGGACCATGTTGTAGATCGCGGTGCTCTTGGCGTTGATGGCGTCGGTACCGTAGTCGTTGTAGCAGAGCCGGGCGTTGGGGTCGGCGGCGTCGGCGGCGCGGAAGGCCTCCTCGATCCAGCCGTTGCCGAGCTGCTGTTGGAGGTTGGACTGGCGGCGCGAGCCGTCCCACTCGAAGGCCTCGTTCACTACGTCCCAGGCGAAGACGTCGCCTTCGTAGTGGTTGGCGACGCCGGCGATGTGGTTGAGCATGGCGTTGCGCAGGTTCTGGCCGGTGAGGTTTTGGGCCCAACCCGGTTGCTGCGCATGCCAGACGAGGGTGTGGCCGCGGACCTTCATGCCGCGGGCCTGCGCCCAGGAGACGATCTGGTCGCCTCCGGAGAAGTTGAATTGGCCGGGGTTCGGCTCGGTCGCGTCCCACTTCATGGCGTTCTCGGCGACGACGGAGTTGAACTCGGCCGCGAGCGTGTTCGCGTAGGCGGCCTCGCTGAGGCGGTTGCCCGCGACGGCCGCGCCGAAGTAGCGGCCGCTCTCGGCGGCTGAGGCGCCGAGGGTGGTCGCGGCGTGTGCGGTCCCGGAGGACAGCACGAGGGCGGTCGTGGCGGCGAGGCTCGCGGTCGCGACTGCGGCGACTGTGGACCAGACGCGGTGCCGTCGCCTCGTTGGATTGTCGGTCATGGTGCTCCCTGTGGTTTCAGGTGCTCAGGAGGCGGTGCGGCCGGCGATACCGGGACTGCCGCGCGCACGCCCTCCGAGGCGTCGAAAGTTTCCGGATGAACCTCGAAACTTAAGTGATTTGAACTATAGATATAGTTCGATGTCTCGTCAAGCGGTGCATCCGGGCGGTTCGACGGCCGTCCGATGACATCGAACTATTTACATATGACGAACCTGATGTCTATCCTGAGTGCACGCCTAGCGTTCGGTAAGACGACCGAAACTTTCGAAGACCCCTGGAGTTGTTAGCGATAACCACCAGGGGTCCTGATCAGAGAGGCAACCCATGAGACACCCGACTCGATGGCGATCGTGGATCGCGCTGCTGGCGGCGACGCTGGCAGGCACGCTCGCAGCGGCGACCTTGAGCGCAGCCCCGGCACAGGCCGCACCGCTGCCCGCACCCTTCCAATGGAGCTCGACCGGCCCGCTGGTCGCCCCGCAGCAGACGGCCCCCGGCCGGACCCTCGTGTCGATCAAGGACCCGTCGGTGGTCAAGGAGGACGGCAAGTACTACGTGTACGCCACCACCGCCGACACCAACGGCGGCTGGTCCCTGACCTCGTTCGGCGGGTTCACCGACTGGTCCCAGGCCGGGCAGGCGCAGCAGTACCACCTGTCCCAGACCCCGATCGGCGGCGGCTACCGGGCCGCCCCGCAGGTGTTCTACTTCGAGCCCGACAACCAGTGGTACCTGATCTACCAGACGGGCCTGCCGTCGTTCTCGACCCTGTCGCACCCGTCGCAGCCGCAGAGCGTCTCGGCGCCGAAGAACTTCATGAGCAACCACGGCATCGCCGACGCCGGGTCGTCGTACATCCTCGACTACTGGGTCGCCTGCGACGAGGTGAACTGCTACCTGTACTTCAACAACGACAAGCAGAAGTTCTACCGCGCCAAGACGACCGTGGCGGAGTTCCCGAACGGCTTCGGCGACGTCGAGCTGTTCATGGAGGCCCCCAACCAGAGCCTGTTCGAGGCCACCAACGTCTACAAGGTCGGCGACTCGGGCCTGTACATGCTCATCGTCGAGGGCATCGGCTCGAACGGCGTCCGCTACTTCCGGTCCTGGACCTCCACTCGGCTCGACGCGAACTTCTCGCAGTGGACCCCGCTGGCCGACACCCAGTCCAACCCGTTCGCCGGGTCCGCCAACGTCTCATTCCCCGGCGGATCGTGGACGAACGACATCAGCCACGGCGAGATGGTCCGCGTCGACGGCAACCAGACCATGGAAATCGACCCCTGCAATATGCAGTACCTCTACCAGGGAAGGAATCCCAACATCGGCGGCGAGTACTCGCAGCTGCCGTACCGCCTCGGCCTCCTGACCAACACCAACCCCACCGCGGACTGCGGCGGCAGCGGCGGCGGGAGCGACTCGGGCCAGTTGCGCGGCACCGGCTCCGGCCGCTGCCTCGATGTGCCGAACCAGTCCACGACCAACGGCACGCAACTGCAGATCTACGACTGCTGGAGCGGCGCGAACCAGCAGTGGACGTACGCGAACGGCGAGATCTCGGTCTACTCCGGTTCCTCGAAGAAGTGCCTTGACGCCTCGGGCGGAGGCACCGCGAACGGGACCGCCGCGATCATCTGGTCGTGCCACGGCGGATCGAACCAGAAGTGGACCCTGAACGCCAACGGCTCCATCACCAACGCCGCCTCCGGCAAGTGCCTGGACGTCGCGGGCCTCGCCACCACCAACGCCACGAAGGTCCAACTCTGGACCTGCACCGGCGCCACCAACCAGCGCTGGACCCTCACCTAATCGAACCACCATGTAGATGACCGGGCGGCCCTCGCGGGCCGCCCGTTCATGCCCGGTATTCGGCGACGAGTTCGATGGGGCCGAGGAGGTGCCGGTTGAAGGCGTCGAGTTCTTCGGCGGGGACCCACAGTTCGAGTATCGTGCTGCCGCCGACCTGCTGGACGGGGTAGCGCTCGGCGAAGGCGCCGTCGAGCTGGAAGCGGGTCACGTACCCGACGCCGTCGCGCGGGGCGTTCCAGTCGCGGGCGATCTTGGCCGCGTACTCCTTATTGAGGACCGGGTAGAAGATCGGCTGGTCGGGCAGGCGCGGAGGCCATGCGGTCCAACCGGATTCGCGGACGAGCGCGAGCTCGGCCGGGCCGCAGGGACGCCACAGGGTCAGGGTCTTCGGGTCGGTCATCGCGTGCCTTTTCGGTCCATCGAGAGGTAGTGGTCGAGGTGGTCCTGGCGGAGGAGCAGGCCGTAGCCGGAAGCGTCGAGGCGTGCGGCCAGGGCCGGGACCACGATGCCCATGGCGGCGGCCGACGCCTCCAGGTTCCAGCCGTGTTCCGAGAGGGTCTGCAGGAGGCGGCCCCGGCGGGACTGGGCTTCGGAGAGCCGGAACGTGCGGAGGTAGGCGAGGCGGCCGTCGTCGTCGGTGATCGCTTCGCCCACATGGGTTTCGCGGCCTGGTTCGAAGCGCGGACGGAACCGCTGGAGGGTGTACCGCTCCATCTGGTATTTGGCGGTGAAGACGTAGTCGGCGTCGAGGAGCCCGGCGGCCATGACGCCGTCGTGGAAGCCGGTCCATTCGCGGTGGGCGGTGTCCATCGCGGCGCGCAGGTCGGCGGGCGTGCCGACGGCGTCCGCGTCGAGGCGCACGCGGTAGTCCGGGCTGTCGCCGTGGAGGTGCGCGTACCGCCAGACGAGTTCGCCGAACCCGTCCTCGATGAGGGTCGGGTGCAGTGCCCGGTAGTCGTCCGGGTGCGGGGTGACGACGGCGGCGGCGAGTGCGTCGGCCACGTACAGCAGGACGCCGCACTGTCCATGGTGGATCTCGAAGATGCGCAGTGCGTCGGCGAGCCCTTCCACGTCGTAGCCCGCGTACAGGCCTTCCCGATGCTGCGGGAGCGCCCGGCGGAACGCCCGCGTGGACCATTCCTTCCAGGCGATGGCCGGGAAGGTGAGCGGCAGGAAGGCCTCCAGCGCGGTCTGGTGCGGGACGAAGCGCACGCGGGTCCGCCGTTCGGGTTTCGCCTTCGGCCGCAGGGATTTGCGCACCGTCTTGGAGGGCATGCGCAACGCGGTGCCGAGGGCGGGGACGGCGGTGCCGTCGTCGGTCCATTCGGCGACGAGGCCGTGCGGCGAGTAGCAGCAGCGCGGCTCGTACGCACGGGCAGGTTCGTCGGAGAACCCGTTGGGGTGCAGCCGCAGTGAGGTGATCGGCTCCGGGCGGACGAGCGGTACGAGTCGGATGCCGCCCCAGACCTGGCCGGGGCGGGTCTGGAGGCCGTCGAGGGTCAAGCGCTGCATGGCGTCTCCTCGCCGAGCCAGCGTTCGACCCGCGTCCCGATGTGCGCCCGCAGCTCGGCGAGCCCGGTGCGGCCGGTGGAGAAGCGGGCGAACGCGACGAGTTCGGGCAGGTCCTCGGCGTCGCGGATGCCCACGGTGGGTGTGGTGGGCGCGAGGCGGCGCACCTCCAGTCCCGCGGCGTCGAACACCGGGTTCAGATGGGCCACAGCGGTCTTCCCCTCGGGGTCGAGCCGCTGCTCCCACACGCGCAGCACTTCGGCGGCCATGCCGGCGGGCGCGTTGTCCCAGCCGTCGGAGACGACCACCAGCAGGTCGGGACGCGTCTCGAGCCCGTCGAGGATCCGCTCCCCGAGCGCGGTGACGCCGCGGGCGCGGACCATCAGCGGGTCGTCGTTGCCCGACAACCACAAAGGACGATAGTCGCGGGCGAGTTCCCGCAGCAGGAAGTGCGCCGCGAGCGCTGCGACGAGCGGCCGCCGACGCTTCTCGCTCGACCCGCTCGCCGAATAGCTGTCGTCGAGCACCGCCGCGACCCGGCCCCAGGTCCCGGCCCGCAGGCCCGCAACGCGGAGGGCCGCCGCGCGGAGCGCGTCGGTGAGCTCCAGCCGCCGCTCCTCGCGTTCCTTCACTGGCAGCGCGAGCACATAACCGGCGAGCCTGGTGAGCGGCATCCGGGAGAGGTCGGCGACACCCGAGACGAGATGGCTCGCTCCGATCCGGGCGGCCGACCGCTGGAGCCGCAGCCGTTCACCGCGCGTGAGCTGCGGCGCGATCTTCTCCAGGAACTCGGGGCGACCGATCCGGTGCTTGGCGGCGAAGCCTTCGGCCACCGTGTACGGCAGCTCGAACACGGCCCGCCGGTCGAAGTGCGCGCGCCGCCAGGATTCGAACAGCGGGGTGCTGAACCGCCCTGCCGCATGCCATCGGAACAGGAACGCGTCCAGCTCCCCGCCTGGCAGGTCGTCGATCTTCAAGTGCGCGTGGCGGACCGCACCGAGGAACGCGGACCGGTACTTGACGGCCTCGAAGGCGGGGTCGGGGCGGGCGGTGAGCCATTCGCGCATGACCGCGCGGGTGCGCCGGTTGTTGACCCGGGCCTTCCGCAACGCCGTGAACAGGTGGTAGACCCGGTTCGTCGGCATGCGGGCGAGCGACTTGGCGATGAGCCGGCCTTCGACCGCCCGCTGGTCTTCGCTCGCGTCTCGTCCGGTCTGCAGGAGCCGCATGACGATCGCTGCGGCGTTGCGGTCGTTGACGCCGAGCGTGAGCGTGGCCGCGTACAGGTCCCGGTAGTTGACGAGCATGTACTCGTGCAGGAACTCCATGGACCACTGCTGGGCGTCCGCGTCGGAATGGAACTCGCGCTGGCCGGTCGAGGCGATGGCGGCGCTGACGAACAGCAGCACGTCTTCAGCGGCGGTGCGGTCGGCGACGAGTTCCATTGGGGCGTCCGGGGTCTCGAGAGGTGGGGGCGCCGACCGGGGAATGAGTGGCACGAAGGCGAATTGGCGTTGAACAGACGGATCCGGGAGTCGCACCAGAGTCCCGCGGTCGGCACCGCTCACACTACTGTCCTTTTCGGCTTCGCCGCCACCGAATAGGGGGACCCCCAAGGGTAGGCGGCCCAGGCTGAAAGGCCTGGGCCGCTTTGATTTCGGCTAGTCGAGGTTTTGGATGACGAAGGGGGCGTGGCCGTGCAGGTAGTTGTCCCAGCCTCCGGTGAGGGGGGCTCCGGTGCTCAGGAGGTTGGTGGAGTCGGTGCCGACGTCGAGTTTCCAGGCGGTCCAGGAGATGCCGTTGGCGGCCATCCAGTCGATCCAGGTCTGGGCTTCGGTGAGGCAGGTGCGGCCGTCAAGGCCGCCGTCGGCGGCGCTGGCGCCCCATTCGGTGACGAAGAGGGCGAGGCCGGCGTCGATAGCGGCGTCGGCTTTGTCGCGGTTCCACTGGGAGTGGGTGCAGGAGTAGAAGTGGAGGGTGTACATGAGGTTGGTGCCCGCCACGGGGTCGGCGGCGGCGACGTCGACGTCCTGGGACCAGGTGGGGGTGCCGAGGACGATGATGTTGTCGGGGTCGTGCTCGCGGATCGCGGCGGTGACAGCCTGGTGGTACGGCTTCACGGTGCCGCTCCAGGAGACCTGCTCGGGCTCGTTGTAGGTCTCCCAGATGATGTTCGGGAGGTGGCCGTAGCGGTCGGCGAGGTCGCTGAAGAACGCGACTGATTCGGCCGTGTGCTGGTGCGCGGCATGGGCGTGGAAGTCGACGATGACGTAGACGCCCGCGGTCGCGGCGTTGTTGATGACGGTCTCGACCTCGGCCTTCCAGCCTTCGGGGTCGGAGAGGTACGCGCCTTCGGGTTCGACGCCCATGGCAACGCGGAAGACCTCGATGTTCCAGTTGTCGCGCATCCATTCGAGCGCGGAGAGGTTCTGCGCGTACGGCTGGGTCTGCCAGTGCAGCCACATGCTCGAGACGCCCTTGAGCTGGACGGCCGCACCGGATTCGTCGCACATCTTGGTGCCGCAGACTTGGAGCTTGCCGTGTGCTTCGACGGGGGTGCCCGCGGGGGCGGGGTCGGTCGGTTCCTCGGTGGGTTCGGTGGGTTCGGGCTCGGTGGTCTGCTCGCCGCCGCCTTCGCCGCAGAGGGCGCCGTTGAGTTCGGCGTTCGCGATGTCACCGGGGGTGCCGTTGGCGGTGAAGCCGAAGACCTCGCGGGTCTGGCCTGCGGCGATGGTGGCGTTCCAGCCGGCGTCGGAGCCGGTGAAGTGGGAGCCGCTGAGGGTCGGGTTGGTGACGTTCCAGGCGCTGATGCCGGAGACAGCGCTGGTGAAGTCCCATTCGACGGTCCAGTCGTCGACCGCTTGGGCGGTGGTGATGCTGATGTTGGCCTGGAAGCCGGAGCCCCAGCTGCTGACGACGTTGTAGTCGACTTCGCAGCCGGGCGCGGCGTTCGCGCCCTGGGACGCGACGATCGTGATCGCACCGGCGCTGAGCGCCGCTACGGCCGTGCCGATGATCGCCGTCAGCTTTCGCCTTCGGTTCGCTTGCATGGTCTGCCCTTCGGTTGCCGGTATCTGGGGAAGCGCTCCCAGATGTTACATCGGAGTTTGTCAATGTATCGGCGTCGGGTCAAGGGCATCGCCCAGGTGGGATCAGGCGCGTTCGAGGGCGGCGTCGGTGCGGGCCTGGATGTTGTTGCAGGCCTCGCAGACGCTGTCGGGGATGAGGCCGACGCGGGTGAGCAGGGCGAAGATCTTGCAGCCCAGGCAGAACGCGAAGAACGCCTCGAGGGCGGCGGCCGTCATGAGGGCGGCCAGGACGATCCACCCGGCGAGCTCGAGCCCGGAGAAGAGCAGGATCGCGGCGGTGATGGAGAAGGCCGCGCCGATGCCCTGGGCGAAGCGCTTGGGCGGGCCGGGGACGGGCTTCTCGGCGGCGGGCAGGCGCGGGGTGACGACGCGGGTGACGAGCTGGCCGAGGACGCTGAGGGTCGGGCCGGTCGCGACGCGGGCGATGAAGCCGAGCGCGATCACGGCGACGAGCCATTCGAGCTGGAACGCGAGCGCGGCGGCGCTCATGGCGACCACGCCTGCGGCCACGAGTCGGGCGGAGACCTCGTTCACGGGGTTGGGGAAGCTGAACAGGCGGCGCATGGGCGTTTCCTTAGGCGGGCGGAAATCGGGGCAAGTCAGCCAATGGTAGCGCCGCGCCCGTGGCAGGGCGCCGCCCGAGCGATACCATCGGTGCCCGATCGACTACGGGGGGCTCGTGTGGGGGAAGCGGCGGAGACGGTCGTGCTGCTCGGGGAGGACGGCACGCCGGTCGGGACGGAACGCAAGGACCGGGTGCACGGGGCGGCGACGCCCCTGCACCTCGCGTTCTCCTGCTACGGGTTCGATGCCGAAGGGCGCCTGCTGGTGACGCGGCGCGCCGATTCGAAGCGGGCGTTCCCGGGGGTCTGGACGAACACGTGCTGCGGGCACCCCGGGCCCGGCGAGTTCATGGAGGCGGCGGTCGCGCGGCGGTTGGACTCGGAGCTGGGGATCAGGGCTGTCGGGCTGGTGTGCGCGCTGCCGACGTTCCGGTACCGGGCCGAGTCGAACGGGGTCGTGGAGAACGAGATCTGCCCGGTGTTCCTGGGCTGGGTCGCGGGCGAGCCCGAGCCCGACGCGGCGGAGGTCGGCGAGTTCGGCTGGGTCGACTGGGCCGAGTACGTCGCCCGGGCCGAGCGGGAGGACTCGGACCTGTCGCCGTGGTCGCGTCTGCAGGTCGCGCAGTTGCAGCGCTGGGGCCTGGTCGAGCGGTTCCTCAACGGGTGAGGGCGCTCGACCAGGCGCCGGTGCCTAGCGGCCGGTGAACTCGGCTTCGCGTTTCTCCTTGAACGCCCGCATCCCTTCCTTCTGGTCCTCGGTGCCGAAGAGCCCGTGGAAGACCTTGCGTTCGTAGCGGATGCCTTCGGCGAGCCCGGTCTCCAGGGCCTGGTCGACGCAGTCGCGGGCGGCCATCGCGGCGAGCTTCCCGTACCAGGCGATCTGCTTGGCGACGGCGTTCGCTTCGGCCGCAAGGCGGTCGGCGGGCACGACGCGGGAGACGAGGCCGATGCGCTCGGCCTCATGCGCGTCGATGAGGCGGCCGGTGAGGATCATGTCCATCGCCTTGGCCTTGCCGACGAGCCGGGTGAGCCGCTGCGTGCCGCCGATGCCGGGGATGACGCCGAGGGTGATCTCGGGCTGGCCGAACTTCGCGTTGTCGGCCGCGATGATCATGTCGCACATCATCGCGAGTTCGCAGCCGCCGCCGAGCGCGTACCCGGAGACGGCGGCGAGCTTCGGTGTCCGCAAGGCCGCGAAGGACTCCCAGCCCGCGAAGTAGTCCTCGGCGATCATGTCGGCGGCGGTTTTCCCGGCCATCTCGGTGATGTCGGCGCCCGCGGCGAACGCCCGCTCGGAGCCGGTGATCACGAAGCAGCCGATGCCGGGGTCGGCGTCGAGCGTGGTCAGTTCACCGACCAGTTCGGTCATGAGTTCGGTGTCGAGGGCGTTGAGGACCTCGGGCCGGTGCAGGCGCACCAGCACGACCCGGCCTTCACGTTCGATCTTGAGTCGCACTTTCGCTTCCTTCCTAGGAGTCCCAGATGGCGCCGTACGCGGGGATGCCCCGGCGTTCGAGGCCGTGGACGACCTGCCAGGTGAGCTTCTTGTTCGAGATGCAGATGACGGCTTCGGCGCCGAAGTCGCGGTAGGCGGCGCACGCGAGCCGGATCATGTCGGGCTTGCCGTGCCGCGCGGTGTCCCAGATCCGCGCGTCCGGTTGCACCGCAAGGATCTCGTCGACGAGCTCGTCGCCGAACGTGTCACGCGGCGCACGCGTCGACCACACCAGCAGCGCCGGGACCTCCTGCGCGAGCAGGTGCGGCAGGCACGGCCCGATGCCGCTGCCCGTGGCGACGTAGACGACCTTGCGGAACAGGACTTCGATGTTCGCCACGCCAGCGGTCGTGATGCCCTTGACCCACACGTGCGACGGCAGGTCGTCGATGAACCGGCCCGTCCAGTCCCCCGCTCGCGAGATCGTCAGCCGGAAGCCGTGCTCGTCGGGCGACGGGATGTTCGCGAACGAGTGCCATTCGAGCAGCGGCGACCGGCTGATCGCGGTCGAGGACCCCGCGAACGGCTTGCGGCCGTGGGTGAACCGCGCGATCGCCACGTGCGACGACGGCCGTTTGATGTCGACCGGGACGCGGCGCAGGCGTGTCCACGGCGCTATGACCGCGATCGTGATGGCCGCCAGGACCCAGAACTCCAGGACCGCGAGGGCGGGTTCGCCGCCAGACCGGATCTGCGCGATCGTCATGGCCCACAAGAGGACGAGCGAGAGCCAGCCGCCGAAGCGGTGGACCAGCTCGAATCGGTTGTGGTTCTTGGCCCGCAGCTTCGGGATCGTCGTCACCAGCATCGCCCCGAACAGCGCCACGAGGGCGTAGGCCGGGACGAGGATCGGCGAACCGACGCGCTCCACTGTGGCCAGTACGGTGAAGGCGCCGAACCACAGCGAGCCCGCGAGCGCGCCGCCCACGTGCAGGCCGCCGAAGTGGTAGACCTTCGCGAGCGTCCACCGGATCTTGAGCGGCCACGTCACCGGCGCGGCGGTCGCAAGGCGGAACAGCAGGTTGATGAGGCGCTGGCGGCGGATGAGGATCGCGAGGGCGAAGTTGCACAGCGCTGCGCGCGAAGCGGTCTCGGCCGTGATGTCGGTCGTGAACAGGACCACGAGGTTCACGATGATGACGGCGGCGGCGAGGCGGTTGAAGTGCATGAGCGCCGGGTGTTTGAAGGCGCGCCGTGCGAGTGGGAGGAGCGGCGGGAGTTCGACGTCGTCGATCCGGTCGGTCTTGAGCTGTGTCATGCTGTCGCCTCCCGTCCGATGCGGGCGAGGCGCAGGAGCCGCGGTTTGTCGATCTTGCCCCGATCCGTGAGCGGGAGCGCTTCCATAACGTGGATCACGTCAGGGACGCAGTAGTACGGCAGCGCTTCGGCGACCGCCTTGCGAGCGAGCACTGGGTCGACCGCGGCGGGCTGGACGAACGCCGCGAGCGTGCGGTCGTCGAGCTTCACCGTGGCAGCCCGGACGCAGCCCGGAACCCCTTCCAGCACAGCGGATACGGCGTCGAGTTCGACCCGGAAGCCGCGGACCTTGACCTGGTCGTCGGTGCGCCCGAGGTGTTCGAGCTCGCCGTCGGGGGTCCAGCGGCCGAGGTCTCGGGTGCGGAACATCGCGCGGCCGCCGCCCAGGAACGGGTCGGGCGCGTACCGCTCGGCGTTCAGCCCTGGATTGGCCAGGTAGCCCGCCGAGACCCCGTCGCCGCCCGCCCACATCTCGCCGACTTCGCCTACCGGGCAGGGGTTCCGGTGCTCGTCGAGGATGTAGACCGTGTTGTTGGGGGTGGGCCGGCCGATCGTGAGGCGGCCCCCGGGACGGTGGCGCTGCATCGTGTTCACGATGGTCGTCTCCGTCGGGCCGCAGCCGTTGTAGAAGACGGCGCGCGCGGCCCAGCGGTCGGCGAGCGCGGGCGGGCACGGCTCGCCTGCGACGGCGACAGTGCGGATGCGTTGGCACGCTTCGGGATCGATACGAGAGAGGATCGTCGGGGTCGCGATGAGGACTTCGACGTTCCTTGCGGCCGCGGCGATATCGTCGCCGCGGATGTGCAGCGTGCCGCCGTGGACGAGGCAGCCGAGGATCTCCCAGGCGGCCATGTCGAACGCGATGTTGAGGATCTGGCCCACGGTGGTGCCGGGCCGGATGCCGAGGTCGCCCGGCTCGGTGAGCAGGAGGTTCGCGACGTTGGCGTGGGTGACCGCGACCCCGTTGGGTGTACCGGTGGTGCCCGATGTGAACAGGATGTAGCAGGCGCTCCCGGGGTCGGTGTGGACGCGCGGCGGCGCCGCTTCGGTGCGTTCGCGCATCGTCTCGTCGATGTCGATGCCGAGGAGCCCGGGCGGGAGTGCCACGGGCGCATCGGTTTGCGTGAGGACGATGCGGCAGCCCGAGACGTCGAGGAGGTGCCGGAGTGCCGGGGTCCGGACCATCTTGGCGTCTTGGGGCACGTAGGCCGCGCCGGTCTTGAGGATCGCGAGGATGCCGACCAGCATGGGGAGGCCGCGGCGGACGACGAGCGCGACGCGGTCGCCGGGGCGCACGCCTTCGCGGACGAGTCGCGCGGCGAGCCGGTTGGCGTGGCGTTCCAGCTCGCCGTAGGTGAGGCGCCCACCCTGGTGTTCGGCGGCGGTCGCCGATGGCCTTGCGGCCGAGTGGCTCTCGATGACGCGGTGGATTGCCGTTCGCGGGACGTCGCGGGAGGGGCCCCATCCGAACCGGCGGAACAGGCGCGCGTCCCGTTCGTCCAGTGAGGACGTCCTGCCGGGTTTCTCCAGGAGCGGCGTACCGCTCTTTCGGTAGTTGAACGATGGCTGTGTGTAGTCGATTTCAGGCATAGGTCACCCGTCAATTCGCTTGCGTTTGCTTGAATCCCAACCCTTTCGGTACGTGAGGTGTGGTAGCGCTCACACGAGAGAAAGTATAGATTTCAATCAATATGAAGTCAATGCGCGTTCTTCGCGAAACGGGCGGCGTGGTCTAGGCGGCGGCCACCGAGAGGTCGCGGGGGACGTCGAGTTGTTCGCGCGCTTCGATGGCGGTGTCGACGCGGGCGGCGAAGGCCTCGACGGCGGCGGTGCGTTCGTCGGCGCGCCAGGCCAGGCCGTAGCGGACGGGCGGGGCGTCGAGGATCTGGAGGTAGGCGATGCCGGGCCGGGGCTGGTGGGCGGCGGTGTGGGCGCCGGTGAGCAGGGCGCCCTTGCCTGCGGCGACGAGCATGAGCGCTTCCTGGAGGCTGGTGGTGCCGGGCCCGGCGGGGATCGGGCGGCCGTCCGGGGTGGCGCGGGGTGGGCGGCGGTAGTCGGGGACGTCGCCTTCGATGGCGAGGAGGGCGGTCTCGGCGAGGTCGTCCAAGGTGAGCCAGGGCCGGGACGCGAACGGGTGGCCGGTGGGGACGGCCAGGACGCGGGCCTCGGTGAGCAGCGTCGGGCCCTTGCCGAGGTCGTCTTCGCGGACGGGGAGCTCCATGAACTGCACGTCGTAGTACCGGTCGCGCAGCTGCGTGAACGGGTCGGTGTACGACATCTCGCAGATCTCAACGGCCAGTTCGGGGTAGGCGGCGCGGAGGTCGTCGGCCGCGCGGATCGCGATCTCGCCGGTGAGCGAGTCGGCGAAGCCGACGCGGAGGGTCCCGCCGATGCCGCGCGCGGCCGCGGCGGTGCGGGCGAGGGCGCGTTCGATGGCGCGGTGGTGGGGTTCGACCTCCTCGCGGAAGCGCGCGCCCAGCTCGGTGAGGGCGACTGAGCGGCTGGTGCGCTCGAACAGGGGCGCGCCGAGGCGGCGTTCGAGGCGCTGGACGAGCTGGGAGACGCGGGCGCGGGAGAGCCGCATCCGCACTGCCGTGCGGCCGAAGTGCAGTTCCTCGGCCAGGATCAGGAAGCACTCGAGCTCGTCGCGTTCCATCGGGCTCCTCCGTATCGGTAAGTCTGACTTACCGAACGTTGCGTTCTTCGCCGTTGTTCCCGGCGGCGTCCGGATCGATGATTGCCGGGCCAAGGAATCCACCACTTCCCAAGGAGCCACGATGAAAGCCCGCGAATGGGGTGTGCTGCTCGTCCTTTCAGGAGCCATTTTCCTGGAGGGCATCGACATCGCCATGCTCAACATCGCCCTGCCCTCGATCCGCACCGACCTCGGCCTCTCGACCGGGTCGCTGCAGTGGGTCGTGAGCGCGTACGTCCTCGGCTACGGCGGCTTCATGCTGCTGGGCGGCCGGGCCGCCGACATCCTCGGCCGCCGCCAGGTGTTCCTGACCGCGCTCGTCGTCTTCCTGCTGTTCTCAGGCCTCGGCGGGCTCGCCGAGAACGGGGCCACGCTCATCGCGGCGCGGTTCATCACCGGCTTCGCCGCCGCGTTCATGACCCCCGCCGGACTCTCGATCATCACCACCGGGTTCGAGGAAGGACCGAAACGCGATCGCGCCCTGATGGTCTACGGCGCGATCGGCGCGGGCGGGTTCACGCTCGGCATGGTCATCGGCGGCCTGCTGACCGCGCTGGACTGGCGCTGGGTGTTCTTCATGCCGGTGGGCCTGACGCTGGTCCTGCTGGTCGCGGCGCTCGTCCTCATCCCGAAGTCGCCGCGCCCCGAGCGGAGCGGCCAGCGTTTCGACCTCCTCGGGGGCCTGACGATCACGGCGGCGGTCGTGCTGCTCGTGCTCGGCGTCGAGCGCGCCTCGCACGTGAGTCTGGTATGGACGATAGTGACGGTCGCGTTGAGCTTCTTGCTGTTCGCGCTGTTCTGGGTCGTCGAGCGGCGGCACCCGGCGCCGCTGGTGCGCCTCGGGATTCTGCGGTCGGGGTCGCTGGTGCGCGCCAACCTGATCGGGATGCTGTTCATGGCCGGGTTCTTCGGCTTCCAGTTCCTGGTGGCGCTGTACCTGCAGGAGCTGCGCGGCTGGTCGACGATCGAGGCGAGCCTTGCGATGCTCGTCATCGGGATCGACGTGGCGCTGGCACCGACGGTGACGCCGAAGCTGGTGCAGCGTTTCGGGAACGCGAAGGTGCTGCTCGCCGGGCTGGGGTTCGCGGCGCTCGCGTTCGCGCTCTTCCAGACCGCCGGTGCGGACACGTCCTATGTCGGGATGCTGCCGAGCCTGGTCGCGATGGGCCTGGCGTTCACCCTGGCGTACGGGCCGCTGACCATCATCGCCACCAACGGGATCGACGAGTCGGAGCAGGGGCTCGCGGGCGGGCTCTTGTACACCTCGTTTCAGTTCGGCGCGGCCCTCGGCCTCGCCGGTGTCGCGGCCGTGAACGTCGCGGCGACCGCGTCGGGCGAGCCGGGCGCGCTGCTCGACGGCTACCGGGCCGCGTTCCTGGTGCCGCTCGCGGCGGCGGTGATCGCGGTGGTGATCGGGGCGTTCAACCTGCGGGGCGCGAAAGCCGAAGCGCCCCAGGAGGAGCCCGCCCTTGCGGCCGCCTAGTACGGCGCCTTCGGCGGGCCCTGAGCGAAGGGCCCGTCGAGGGCGGCCCACTGCAGGAGCATGACGGTCTTCGCATCGGCGATCTCGCCGGTGAGGATCATGTTGCGGGCCTTGTCGAATGGCAGCTCGACGGTGGTGATGTCCTCGCCTTCGGCGGCGACGCCGTGCGAGGTCTCGTCCAATGCGGCCTCGTAGGGCGCGGCGAAGAAGTGGACGCGTTCGGTGACCGAGCCAGGGCTCATGTAGACCGCGAAGACGTGCTCGACCTCGCCGACCTGGTGCCCGGTCTCCTCGGCGGCCTCGCGGCGGATCGCGGTCTCGGGGTCGTCGTCGTCCAGGAGCCCTGCGGCGGTCTCCAGGAGCATCCCGTCGGGGTGGCCGTTGACGTACGCGGGGAGCCGGAACTGCCTGGTGAGCAGGACAGTCCGGCGTTTCACGTCGTACAGGAGGAGGGTCGCGCCGTCGCCGCGGTCGTAGGTCTCGCGCTGCTCGCGGCTCCAGTGGCCGTCGCCGTGCTGGTAGTCGAACGTGGTCTTGCGCAGCACGTACCAGTCGCTGGAGAGCAGTTCGACGTCGCGGATGCGAACGCGCGCATTGCCGTCGAGGTCGCGCCCGTGCCGGTCGAGACCGGTGCGGCCGCGGCGGTCGGGGGTGTCGATGCCCGCGGTCATCGGGCGGCCGGGATCTCGTCGCGGCCGGTGTAGACGGCTTTGCCCTGCTCGCGGGCTTGGTTGCACATCATGTCGGCGCCCGCCGAGGGGCCGCCGATGCGCAGGACCGCGTCGCAGCGGGTGAGGAGCAGTTCGGCGATCGGGTGGAAGATCTCGTCGAACAGCGCGTCTCCCGGCCGTGCGCCGCCCGCGGTCGCCAAGAGCGGCAGGGCGAGGGCTTCGCCGGTGACGGGCAGGTGCCCGGCGCGGAAGAGGTCGAGGGCGGTCTCGTTCATCGCCCTGACGTTGGCCTCCAGCTTGACCGGGTCGTCGCCGGTGCCGGAGCGGTAGGGCCCGGCGACGAGGATCATCAGCGGGCGCGGCGTATCGGTCATGTTGTCTCCCTAAATGAGATGGGCTCAGGCGAGACGGGTGTCGACGCCCGATTCGCGGAGCGCGCGCAGGGTGGCGGGGCCGCCCGGGTGGGTGGCGTCGTCGCCTGCGGCCGCGTCGGTCACGAACTGGTGCACCGCTTCGAGCGGGGCGACGCGGCTGAAGGCGCGGACGCCGAGCTTGGTGGCGTCGGCGACCGCGACGGTGCGGGCGGCCTGTTCGAGCCCGACCTGCTTGACGGCCGCGTCGTCGAGGGAGAACTCGGACCAGCCGTGGTCGGCGTGGACGCCGCCGATCGACATGATGAACCGGTCAAAGGTCAGGGACGCCAAGGTGCGCAGGGCGAGCGGCCCGACGAGGGACCGTTCGCCGGGGCGGGAGCGGCCGCCGATGACGAGGAGTTCGATCCCGGGCCGGTCGGCGAGGACCGCGGCGGCCTGGAGGCTGAGCACGGCGACGGTGAGCGGGCCGCGCGCGGCCAGGTGCTCGGCGACGTGCACGGTGGTCGTCCCGGCGTCGAGCAGTACCCGCGACCCGGGTTCGACCAGGGCGGCGGTGGCCGCGCCGAGCCGGTCCTTCGTCGCGGCCTGCCAGGTCGCGCGCACGGCGTACCCGTCGTCCTCCTCGATCGCGCGGGTGGCGACGGCCCCGCCGCGCACGCGGCGCACGAAGCCGCGCTGCTCGAGCTCGTCGAGGTCGCGGCGGACGGTCATCTCGGAGACGCCGAGGCGCTGCGCGAGCTCGGCGACGGAGACGCGGTCGGCGCCCTGGACGAGGCGGAGCGTCAGGTCGAGGCGGTCGGCGGTACCCATGCCCCGAATCTAACATGATCTTGTTCGAATGAACAAAGTGATGTTTACGGGAGCGGGTCCCCGGGCCTGACCAGGCCGGTCTGGTACGCGATGACCACCAGCTGCGCGCGGTCGCGCACTCCGAGCTTCGTCATCGCCCGGTTGACGTGGGTCTTCGCGGTCAGCGGCGAGAGGTAGAGTTTCGCGGCGATGTCGTCGTTCGACAAGCCGTGCGCGGCGAGCGCGAGGACTTCACGCTCGCGTTCGGTCAGGGCCGCAAGCGGTTCGGGGCTCGGCAGCGGGCCGGGCTCGTTCTGGCTGAGGAAGCGGCCGATCATGCTGCGCGTCGCCTTCGGCGATAGAAGCGCCTCGCCCGAGGCGACGACCCGGATGGCGCGCACCAGGTCGGCGGGCTCGACGCCCTTGCCGAGGAACCCGCTCGCGCCAGCGCGCAGCGCGAGGACCACGTTGTCGTCGTTCTCGAACGTCGTGAGCACGAGGATGCGCACGCCCGCGAGATCGTCGTCGGCCGCGATCCGCTTCGTCGCCTCGATGCCGTCGACCTCCGGCATGCGGATGTCCATGAGCACCACGTCGGCCCGCTCGGAACGGGCCAGCTCGACCGCCTCGCGGCCGTTCGCGGCCTCCCCGACCACCTCGAGATCGGGCTCGGAACCGATGATCATGGCGAAACCCGCGCGGATGAGCGCCTGGTCGTCGGCCAGCAGGACCCGGATGGTCACGGCGTCTCCTTAGCGGTTGCGGGCAGCTCGGCGTGCACGGCGAACCGCCCGTCCACGACCCCGGCGGTGACGGTACCGCCCGTCGCGGCGGCCCGCTCGCGCATCCCGACCAGACCGTAGCCCGAGCCGGTCGCTTTGGCGCCCTTGGCGATCGCGTTCACGACGTCGATCTGGACCGACTCCGGCCCGTACTCGATCGCCAGCTCGGCGCGGCCGGTCCCGTACTTCTGCGCGTTCGTCAGCGACTCCTGCACGATCCGGTACGCGGCCAGGTCCACCACCGCGGGCAGGTCGCGCGCGTTACCCCGCTGCCGGTGCTCGACCCGCAGCCCGGCCGCCGCAAACGAGTCCAGCAGTTCCGAAAGTCGCGCCAGGCCGCGGGTCGGTTCGGTCGGCTTGTCGTCCCCCGGCTCCTCGGGGCTGCGCAGCACGCCCACGACCGAGGCGAGCTCCTGCATCACCGTGTCCGCCGCCCGCCGGATGTGCGCCAGCGCAGGACCGACCGCCTCCGGGCGCGTCTGGAGCACGTGCGCGGCCGCGCCGGCCTGCACGTTGATCACCGCGATGTGGTGGGCCACAACGTCGTGCAGCTCCCGGGCGATTCGCAGCCGCTCCTCGGCGACCCGGCGCCGGGCCTCCTCCTCGCGGGTCTCCTCCGCGCGGCGGGCGCGGTCCTCGACCTCCTCGATGTAGGCGCGGCGGCTGCGGGTCGCGTCGCCGATCGCAACGGCGGCGATCGACCAGGCGGTGACGCCGAAGTTGTCCGGGGCGGTCCAGCCGCCGTCGCCGAACAGGCCCGAGGCGAGGAACATGGCCGCGATGCAGGCGCCCGCGACGAGCCACGCCCGGCGCCGGCTCGTGCGCCGCGCGAACGTGTAGGCGACGATCAGCCAGGTCACGATCAAGAGCGGATGGCGGTACCCGGTGGCGATCATGATGCCGACCGAGACCGCGGTGTCGAGGACGAGCAGCCGCTCGGGCCAGTGCCGCCGGGCCGCCAGGGCGAACAGCGCGGTGGCTCCGGCGATGACGTGCGCGGGGGCCGAGTCGGCGATGGTGAAGTCGGCGCGGGCGGCGGGGCCGTGTCCGTCGCCGAAGAAGAAGCCCGTGAAGAACAGCCCGACGAACGCGACCGCGAAGAGCGTGTCGATGAGCGTCGCGTGCCTCCGCGTCCACGCCCGAGTCGTCCCCCATGCCATGCCGGAATCGTACGCGCGAACGAGTTCCCAGGTCATCGTCCACTCGCAGTAGCGGTGAACGCGCCGCCTACCGCCGTTGCAGTACCCCAACCGCCCATGGCTGGAGGACGACGACTACGGCCGCCGGAACCGAGACTTGACCGCATGATCGAAGTACACGACCTCACCAAGCGATACGGCGACCACACCGCCGTCGACGGTCTCACCTTCACCGTCAAGCCCGGCATCGTCACCGGCTTCCTCGGCCCCAACGGCGCCGGGAAGTCCACCACCATGCGGATGATCCTCGGCCTCGACCGGCCCACCGCCGGGACCGCCACCGTCAACGGGCGGCCGTACGAGGACCACCTGGACCCGCTCCACCAGGCGGGCGCGCTGCTCGACGCGAAGGCCGTCCACACCGGGCGCACCGCGTACCGGCACCTGCACGCGATGGCCGCGACCACGGGCATCCCGAAGTCCCGCGTCGACGAGGTGATCGACATCGTGGGCCTCCATCAAGTGGCCCGCAAGCGGGTCGGCGGGTTCTCGCTCGGCATGGGCCAGCGCCTGGGCATCGCCTCCGCGCTGCTCGGCGACCCCGACGTGGTGATCCTGGACGAGCCGACGAACGGCCTCGACCCCGAGGGTGTGCTGTGGATCAGGAACCTGATGCGTGATCTCGCTTCACAAGGACGCACCGTGTTCGTCTCTTCACACCTGATGAGCGAAATGGCGCTCACAGCCGAGCACCTGATCGTGATCGGCAAGGGCCGCATGATCGCCGACACCTCGGTGGCCGGCTTCATCGAGACCGCCGCCAACGAGAGCGTCCGGGTGCGGTCGCCGCACGCGAACGCGCTGCACGACCTCATCGCCGGGCCTGGGACCACCGTCCTCAGCGTCGACCGGGGCCTGTTCGAGGTCACCGGGATGTCCGCCGAGGACATCGGCGACCGCGCTGCCGCCGCAGGGATAGCGATCCACGAGCTCCACGTCGTTCGCCCCTCGCTGGAGGAGGCGTTCATGGAGCTCACCAAGGACGCCGTCGAATACCAGTCCACCTTGATCGGAGAAGCACGATGACCACGGCAACCCTCGAACCGGTCGCGGCCCGCGAGACCCGGGCGCGCAAGCGGGTCAGCCTGGCCCGCGTCGTCAAGAGCGAGTGGATCAAGTTCTGGTCCGTGCGCTCCACCGTGATCACCTTGGTCGTCGCGGTGCTGCTGCTCGTCGGGTTCGGCCTGCTCGCCTCGTCGATGTTCGGCGACGGCTCGGACCCGCAGGGCCCTCCCGGCAACGAGCCCACCAACGTGGTCGGCGCGAGCCTGACCGGCACGAACTTCGCGATGCTCGCGTTCGGCACGCTCGGCGTGCTGCTCATGGCAGGCGAGTACAGCACGGGCATGATCCGCTCTTCGCTTGCAGCCGTGCCGAAGCGGCTGCCGGTGCTGTGGGCGAAGATCGCGGTCTTCGTCGCGGTGGTCTTCACCGTGGCCCTCGCTGGCGCGGCCATCGCGTTCACCGCGGGCCAGGCGATCATCGGCGACGGCGGCGCCTCCTGGTCGGACGAGGGCGTGGCGCGGGCCGTGATCGGGACGGCGGTCGTCCTCACAGGCTCCGGCCTGCTCGGCATCGGGCTCGGTGCGCTGATGCGCTCGACGCCCGGCGCGATCACCACGCTCTTCGGCGTCATGTTCCTGCTCAGCGGGGTCGCCGCACTGCTGGTCCCGGACAGCTGGAGCGATGTCGTGCAGTACCTGCCGTCGAGCGCGGCCGGTGCCTTTACTTCGGTCACGCAGGCGAGTGACGCGCTGTCGCCCTGGGCGGGGCTGACGGTGTTCCTCGGGTACGTGGTCGCGGTGGTCGGAGCGGCGGCGTTGCGGCTCAAGCGCTCCGACGTGTAGCAAGGGGGCTGAAGCCGCCGACCGCGAGATGCGGTCGGCGGCTTCTGGTGTTCACGTCGGGCCCCTAGGCTCGGGTCCCGTGAACGAACCTCGCACCCTGCGGTGCCGCGCGGCGGTCGCCCGGAAGCTCCTGGGCGTGGTCCTGCTCGGGTACTTCTCGGTCGCGGTGCCGGTCTACCTGGTCATGAAGGGCAACAATGAAGGCATCATCGAGACGCTGCTCGGCGGCTGCCTGTACCTGGTGATCGTCGCGGGCACGATCGGCAATGCGTTCGGCCTGCGCTGCAGGATGATCATCGACGCGGAGGGCGTCACCTTCGTCCAGAGCATCGGCGAGATCCGCGTGGCCTGGAACGACATCACCGCGATCCAGACCGGCGGCGACGAACACACCTGGGAGGTCGAGATCCAGACGGCCACCGGAAACCACCGCCCGAGCGCCCTGAAGTGCCTGCACTGGTTCGGCCGCCCGAAGTCCCTGCAGCGCGCGGTAGCAATCCTCGAAAGCTACCGGGCGGCGGCCCGGGAGTAGCGGTCAATTCGGGCGGATGCGGCGGCCCTTGGCCAAGGGGTTTGCCAAGGGCCGCTTGCTTACAGCGTTGGGAGGAACACGCGCATGGTCGCGCTGCCCCTTTGGGCCCAGCGGTGGTACGGGATCAGCTGGAGTTCGGCAGTGGGCGTCTCGGTGTTCCACTGCAGGGTGGAACGGTACGGCACACCCGGGTTCGGGGCCGTCGGCGCTGGCGACGAGCTGGCCTGGACGACCGCTCCGTCCGATTCAGACTGAGGCGGGTGCGCGGGGTCGACGCGGAGGGTCTCGATCACGTGTCCCTCAGGCAGGTCGGTCGACTCGACGCACAGGACAAGCGGCCCGCGTTCCACGGCCACGCAGCCCCGCACGGCGTCGATCCGCTCATCAGGCCAGGTGAACCGGGGTTCCACGGGCAGGTTCAACTCGATGACCCGGCCGGGTTCCAGCGGGCCCCGCACCTCGGCCCAGCCCGGTTCGACCGCGTACGCCGCCGACTCGTTGGCGAGGCTCGCGCCCTCGGCCCAGTCCGGAACCCGAAGGCGCAGTTCTACTCCGGCGCAGGGAGCTTCCAGGACCTCAATCCGGATCGCGCCTTCGCGCGGGTACTCGGTGGAAATCCGGAGCGCCAAGGCCTCGCCGCCGACCTCGATCCGCATGTCGCCGTTCGCGTACTGGAGCAGCGAGACCCGGTCGCCGTCGACCGATGCGGCGTAGGCCTGCCAGCTCGCGAGGGTCCGGGCCAGGTTTGTGGGGCAGCACGAGACGTCGAACCAGGGGGCGCGGACGCCGCCTTCGGCGCGCGGGTTGACCTCGTTGGGGCGGACATCGGCTGCGGCGCTGCGCTGGTGGAGCGGGTTGGCGTAGAAGAACGCCCTGCCGTCTTCCGCCGGGGACGCCGCGATGACGTTGTAGAAGGTGCGTTCCATGAGGTCGGCGTAGCGCACGTCGCCGGTCGCAAGGTAGAGGCGCCACGACACCATGTTCGAGGCGATCCCGGCGCAGGTCTCGCAGTAGGCGCGGTCGGGCGGGAGCTCCCAGTCCTCGCCGAAGCCCTCGTCCTGGTGGCGCGAGCCCATGCCGCCGGTGAGGTACGTGCGCCGCTCGACGCTCCTCCCCCATTGGCGCGCAACGGCTTCGAACAGCTCCGTGTCCTGCGTGTCGACGGCGACGTCAACCGCTCCGGCGGCCAGGTAGAGCGCCCGCACCGCGTGACCGCGCCAGGCGTCGGCGTCGCGGACCGGGATGTCGTCCTGGAAGTAGGAGGCATCAAGCAGCGTGACGGGCTTCAGCGTGCCCCGGCCGCGCCGCTCGACGAAGAGTCGCGCCTGCTCGGTGTAGCGGGGCTCGTCGAGCGCCCGCCCCAGTTCAGCGAGGCCGACTTCGATCTCGGGGTGCCCGCAGATGCCGTCCCGGCCCTCGGCGCCGAAGGTCCGGCAGACCTCGTCCGCGGCCCGCCGCGCGACCTCGACGAGCTTGTCTTCTCCGACCGTGCGGACCCGCGCGACCGCGGCTTGCAGCAGATGGCCCGTGCAGTACAGCTCGTGCCCCGAAGACAGGTCGCTGTACCGTTCCGCCTGTCCCGCATGGCCGTAGCAGGTGTTCAGGTAGCCGTCGTCGTCCTGGGCGGCGGCGACGCGTTCGGTCAGCGCCGTGAACGCCTCCTCGGCCCACTCGGCGCCGGTCCGCCCGTGCTCCCAGGCCAGGGCCTCCATCAGCTTGTAGATCTCCGAGTCGGAGAACTGCCAGCCGGGCCGCTCCCCGCCGGTGTCGCCTCGGGCGACGCGGTCGAAGTTCGCGATCCAGCCGAGGCGTTCCATCCACTCCAGACAGTGCTGGAGCGTGGCGGCGGTGTTGACGGCCTGGAGGCCGCCCCAGAACCCGCCGTCGAGGCGGAACTCGCCGAGGCCGAGCCCCCGCAGGCCGCCGGGAGGGTCGACGGGGACGATGTTGTCTCGCACTGGTTCAGTCCTTCACGGCACCGGCGGTCACACCGGCGGCCACATATCGTTGGGCGACGACCAGGAGGATCGCCGCGGGGAGCGAAGCGACGACGGCGGTAGCCATGATCGCGTTCCACTGTGTCGTGTTGTTGCCGATGTACTGGTAGATCCCGAGGGTGATCGGCACGTACTCGCTGGAGCGGCTGAGGGTCGAGGCGAAGATGAAGTCCGACCAGGCCCACAGGAACGCGAAGAGCGACACCGTGAGCGTCGAGTTGCGGCTCACCGGCAGGATGATCTTGGTGAACGTGCCCCAGGCCCCGGCGCCGTCGACGCGGGCGGCCTGGATGAGCTCCTTGGGGATGCCCGCCATGAAGGTGGTGTAGAGCAGGACTCCAAAGGGGACGGCGATCGTCGAGTCCGCGATGACGAGGCCCCACACCGTGTTCAGCATCCCCAGGCGCACGTAGATCGCGTAGAAGCCCATGGCCATGACGACCGCGGGGATCATCTGCGCCACCAGCAGCAGGAAGTTGAGGGCCCGCCCGCCGCGCAGGTTGAGGATTGCGAGCGCGTACCCGGCGGGTGCGGCGATCACGACGGTGAGCAGGACGCAGCCCGCGCCGATGGCGAGGCTGGTGCCGAGCGCCGGGAGCTGCTGCGCGAGCGCCGACTCGAACCCCTCGAACGTCGGGTGCGCCGGGAACCAGTTGGTCTGGCGCAGTTCGTTTGTCGGCGTGAGCGAGACGTTCACCATCCAGTAGACGGGGAACAGCATGATCGCGGTGAAGACGACGCCGAGGCCGGTCTTCCACCATGTCCTCGAGGCGGTCATCGGCGTTCTCCGTTCCGCTGGATGCGCAGGTGGACGAAGCCGAAGACGAGCGCGATGACGATGAGCAGGTTGCCGATCGCGGCGGCGGGCGAGAAGTCGGGCTGCCCGGTCCCGAACGCTTCGCGGTACGACCACACGGCGAGGGTGAGCGAGGCGTCGCCGGGCCCGCCGGTGGTCATGATCCAGATGACGTCGACGACTTTGAGCGTGTAGATGAAGCCGAGCAGCAGCGTGATCGCGGAGACGGGGCGCAGGAGCGGCAGCGTGATGTGCCAGAACTGCTCGCGCGCGCTCGCGCCGTCCAGGGAGGCGGCCTCGTAGGTCTCCTGCGGGATCTGCTGGAGTCCTGAGTAGAGGATCACGAGGTTGAACGGGATGCCGAGCCAGATGTTGGCGATGATGACGGCGGTGAGCGCGGTGTCCGGCGAGGTGAGCCAGTTGACCTGCTCGCCGCCGAACGCCTCGATCACGGAGTTGATGATCCCGTTCTCGCTGTTGAGCATCCACGCCCACGTGGACGAGGAGACGATGAGCGGCAGGAGCCACGGCACGAGGAACAGCGCGCGCAGCACACCGGAGAGCCGGAAGTTGTTGCGGAAGAACACCGCGAGCGCGAGCCCGATCGCGTACTGGAACGCGATGGAGACGACCGTGAACAGCGCCGTGTTCAGCACAGCGGTGCCGAAGGACTCCGACCCGAAGACCTCCGCGTACTTGCTGAGGCCCGCGAACTCGGGGTTGCCCTGCACGAAGGCCCGCACCGTGTAGTCGTGGGCGCTCAGCTCGATGTTGCGCCACAGCGGGTACGCGTAGAACACGAGCAGGTAGGCGAGGAGCGGCGCGGCGAACCCGATTGCGGTCCAACGGGATGCGCCTTGTCGGCGGCGGGCGCCCGGGGCGGGCGCGGGGGGGGGGGGGGGGGGGGGGGGGGGGGGGGGGGGGGGGGGGGGGGGGGGGGGGGGGGGGGGGGGGGGGGGGGGGGGGGGGGGGGGGGGG
>NZ_JBVJHZ010000026.1:0-79920 GCF_055586545.1 Glycomyces sp. NPDC050141
CCTCTCGCCCCCCCTCGGAGGAAAACTCTCCGTCGCAAGAGCGCCCCCCCCCCCCCCCCTCCCCCCCCCCCCCCACCCCCCCCCCCCCCCCCCCCCCCCCCCCCCCCCTCCCTCCCCCCCCCCCCCCCCCCCCCCCCCCCCCCAGCACCACGGTGCGCCCGCCCAGGTTCAGCCCGATCGCGCCGTTCACCCGGCAGTTCGGCGGCACCAGCTTCGTCCGGGCGATGCGGCGGGCCGCGTCCTCTCGGCCTTCCCGGCGGTACGACGCGGCGCGGATCTTGCGGGCCTCGTCGCCGACGCGGAGGTAGTGCGCGCCGTCGCCGACCGCCCAGATCGCGGACTCGCCGAACGCCGAGGTCCCGAACCAGTGGTCGAAGTGGTCGTGGGTGTACGCGATCTGCCACGGCAGGTCGGTCTTCTCGCGGATCGCGGTGGCCAGCTCGAACCCGGCCTCGTCGTCGACGCCGGTGTCGATCACCAAGCAGCAGTCGTCGCCGATCACGAGGCCGACAGTCTGGTCCAGTTCCTCCAGGCGCCGCACCCATACGCGCGGGGCCACTTCGATCCACCGATCACTCATGGGCGCAATGGTATGCGGTCGCCGCCCGAACATATCGACGGTGATCAGAGTGATCGGAGGGGAGCGAGTCGCGTCGCTTTGCGGAGGGGCCGCTGGAAACCGTGTTTCCGGCAGGTTCTACGTTCGTTGGGCAAGTCCGTCGAATTATCGGTCACAGTCCTTGAAAGCTGCGGGAAGATAAGGTGCAGTATGCCTTCGCATCCCGTTTCATCTCTCCTTCCAGGACACGTTTCGGTCACGGAATGACCCGATTTGGCGAGCTTTCCACTCGTGTAAGTTTCGAGGGTGAAATGAACCCCCTCACCTGTACGAAGGAGTACCGCCCTCATGCACCTCAGTCGTCGCGGCCTGCTGCTCGGAACGGCAGGCGTCGCAGCCGGATCGCTCGCCGCGTGCGGCGCGGGCGAGGAGTCGAAGACCCTCACCGGCTACACGGGCATCGCCATGCCCACCACGACCTCCGACCGGTGGGTGCTGGAGGGCGCCGACCTGGAGAAGCGGCTCCAGGACCTCGGCTACAAGACCATCCTCGAGTACGGTGAGGACGACATCCCCGCCCAGGTCCAGCAGATCCAGTCGATGGTCGACAAGGGCGTGGAGTTCCTGATCGTCGGCGCGATCGGCAACACCTCGCTCGGCGAGGTCCTCAGCAAGGCCAAGGACAAGGGCGTCACGATCATCGCCTACGACCGGCTCATCCTCGACACCCCCGACGTCGACTACTACGCCTCGTTCGACAACTACCAGGTCGGCGTGCTCCAGGCCAAGCACATCATCGCGAAGCTCGGCCTCACCCCCGAGTCGACCGAGCAGTTCAACATCGAGCTGTTCTCGGGCTCCTTGGACGACAACAACTCCCAGTACTTCTTCCAGGGCGGCCTCGACACCCTGGAGCCGTTCATCTACGGCGGCCAGATCGTGATCCCCTCCAACCAGACCGAGCAGGAGCCCACCGCCACGCAGCAGTGGGACCGCAAGGTCGCGCGCGAGCGCATGGCGACGCTGCTCGACGAGCACTACAAGGACGCGCGCCTCCACGCCGTGCTCTCCCCGTACGACGGCATCAGCCGCGGCATCGTCGAGGCGCTCGTCGCCGCCGACATCGAGCCCGGCTCGAACGACTTCCCGGTCATCACCGGCCAGGACGCCGAGCTGCGGTCCCTCAAGGCGATCAAGGAGGGCACCGGCCAGTCCGAGACGGTCTTCAAGGACACGCGCCAGCTCGCCGAGGTCGCCGTGAACATGGTCAAGTCGATCGTCGAGGGCTCGACCCCCGAGATCAACGACCAGGGCACCTACGACAACGGCTTCAAGTTCATCGAGTCCTACCTGCTCGAACCGGTCGACGTGACCGCCGAGAACTACCAGGAGGTCGTCGTCGACTCGGAGTACACCACCGAGGAGGACATCGACAACGCCCCCGCCGACGAGGGCTGAGCCCCGTAAGGCGAAGACGCGGCGACGGCCGGGCGCGAGCCCGGCCTTTTCGCTGTGTGCACTCGGTTCCCGTTGCGCCACTTCCGGTTACATGCGTCCCGTTATGCGATCGTTATGCGACCTCTCGTCGCATACCGGCGTGTCTCATTTGGTAAGTTGCCGAAGCCGGACGAGCGCTCACACCCTCGGCCGCGCGGCTCCGAATCCCCCCAAAGCAATTGCCATCCTTAGGAGAACCATGAACCGTACCCTCAAGCGGGTGCTGGGACTGACGGGCAGCGTCGTCCTCGGCGCCGCAGGAGCGGTCACCTTCGCGTCCGCCGCTCAGGCGCACCACGTCGAGGTCAAGGGCATCACCGAGTGCGCACCCGACGGCGGCTGGACTGTCGTCTGGCAGGTCACCGACTGGACCACCTCGACCGACGCAAGCGGCGTCATCACCGCCGTCGACGTCGAGTTCAACGAGAACAGCGAGATCGTCGTCGGTGCGACGCTGCCGAAGGGCGAGGGCAACTACCTCGAAGGCAGCCAGACCTTCACCTCGGACGTCGAGACGGCCGAGATCAACCTCGAAGCGCTCTGGACCTACACGGACGGCCAGACTGTTCCCGGCATCGGCCAGGGCGTCGTCTCCGCTCCTGAAGGCGGCTGCGCCGAGGAGCCTCCGGCCGAGCCGGAGCCCGAGGTCGAGGTCTACGGCTGGACCGACTGCCTCGGCGTCTACGTCGAGGCCAACAACTACAACGAAGAGGCCCTTGCTGAGTTCACCTTCGTCTCCAGCGATGGCGAAGAGGTCTCCGCGTCTCCCGAGGTCGACGACTGGTTCTCGTACTTCTTCCCGCTTGAAGACGCTGAGGCGGGCCTGACGGTCGAAGCCTTCGTCGACGGCGAGCTGTACGACACCTACACCTGGGTCGACAACGCCCTGTGCGGTTACGTGGCCGTCGAGGTCGACTGCGCCGATGGCCTGATCTTCACCCTGACCGTCCCCGCCGACGGCGAGGAGACCACGTTCGTCTTCTACCCGGACTACAGCGACGAAGAGATCACCGAGGTCGTCGCCCCGGGTGCGACCGCTACCGTGACCATCCCGCCGGCGAACGCCGACGAGGAGTTCTGGGTCGAGTACTACATCGAGACCCCGAAGGACCTGGTCTACGGCCAGGCTCCGTGGCTGCCCTGCGACGAGGAGACCCCCTCGCCGAGCGGCACCCCGTCCGCTCAGCCGCAGCTGCCCACCACCGGTAGCTCGATGACGATCATGATCAGCTCGGCCGCCGCGCTCATCGTGGCCGCCGCCGTGATCTTCCTGATCATGCGCCGCCGCCGCGCCGCGCAGGACTGGTAGACCCCATCCCGTTGAGGGACGTGTGCGGTTGATCTGAGCCGCCGCACCCGCCAGTCAAGGAAGCACTAGGGCCGGGCCGCAGAACCTCTTTATCTGAGGGAGCGGCTCGGCCTCTATGTCTTCGCCTTCCGATATCGATTTGCAAGGGGAAATATGATTCGCGCCCTCCCTAAAACAGGGACTCTCGTCGGTGGTGCTTTCCTTGGTATTGCCGCCTCTGTCGTGCTCGCGTCGAACGCACAGGCCCTCCACGTCGAGTTCGGCGCTAGCGCTGAAGCCGCGTGTGGTGATGGAATCTGGACGGCCACCTGGGAGATCACCGATTGGGACTCTCAGGACCTCGGCTCCGGAGTGATCGAATCGCTGACTTACGAAGGCGAGCTTGACGGAGAAATCGTTGAAGGGGCGACGCTGCCCGAATACGGTTCGGACAGCGGTCTCGTAAGCACCCAGACTCTCAGCCTCGATGAGCCGACGGCGACCCTGGAGGTCACCGCAGTCTGGCCGAACGGCGACAGGAACACAACCAGCAGGACTGTCTCCATGCCGGATGGCGGTTGCAATCAGAACACCGTTGAGTCGGAATCCGACTCTTCGCTTCGCGCCGATGTGTGGAGCGACTGCGGTGGACTCATGGTCACCGTGTACGCCTACCGAACCGGCACGGTCGAGTTCGAAGTGGTGCCGAGCGTTGGCGAACCGAGAACGCTTGTCTCTACGGACGGGGTCGAGGACTGGGACTACTTCACCATCGAGGACCCCGAAGACGGGCTGACCATCACCATTTCCGTTGAGGGTGAGGTTTTCGGGGTCTACAAATGGGATACAACAGGAATGACCTGCGATTGGGGCACCGTCGCAAGTGTTTGTGAAGGTGTCGAGTTCTCGTTGGCGATTCCGGAGGACGGGGTCAGGACCGAATTCTGGTTCCGGCCTGTTCACGACGACGAGGTAGGCGAGCAGGTCGATGTGGTCCTCATGCCAGGTGAGAGCGAGACCGTCTTGATTCCGGCCGTAGACGGCGATGAGAGCTTTTACGTCTGGTATGCCATCGAAGACCACACAACGAACTATCACGAGGCGTTCGAGATTTGGGCCAAGCCCGCCGACTGCGATGCGGAGACTGCATCCCCGGGAGGATCCCCCTCGCCGAGCGGCACCCCGTCCGCTCAGCCGCAGCTGCCCACCACCGGTAGCTCGATGACGATCATGATCAGCTCGGCCGCCGCGCTCATCGTGGCCGCCGCAGTGATCTTCCTGATCATGCGCCGCCGCCGCGCCGCGCAGGACTGGTAGACCCCATCCCGTTGAGGGACGAGGGCTTCTAGCCGAGTAAGACGAAGGGCCGCATCGGCAACGATGCGGCCCTTTCGCATGCGCTGTCAGGCGATACCGGCGAGCCGCAGCAGCGCCGTAGTGCCCGCGGCGGCGATGACGACGACGAGGATGGGCGCGCGGCGCCAGGCGAGGAGCCCGCCGACGAGGACGCCCGCGGGGAGCGCCCAGCCCGCGAAACCGCCGTCGGCGAACAGGGCGCCGGTGATGACGAGGGCCGCGAGGACGACGATCGCGCCGCGCTTCATCAGCGTCTCGGTCCGCTCGGACACGTTGATGCGGCTGCGCATGAGCGGCCCGGCGAGGCGGACCAGGAAGACCCCGACGGCGAGGGCGAGCACTGCGGTCATGGTCATGCCGCGTCCTCCTTCGGCTTGCGGCGCGGCCAGGTCGCCAGGAGCCCGAGCAGGGCCAGCAGGACCGGGACCCCGGTGGGCAGGAACGGCGCGGTCGCGGCGGCGATGCCCGCGCCGACCAGCGCCGCCAGGAGCGTGTCGCGGTCCTTCAACGCGGGCATGACGAGTGCGAGCAGGAGCGCCGGGAACGCGGCGTCGAGGCCGAACACGGCCGGGTCGGGGATGAAGCCGCCCGCGAGGACGCCGATCACGGTCCCGATGTTCCACGCCGCGAACATGACCGAGGTCGTGATCCAGTACGCGGCCTTGGCGCGCCGCCGGTCGTCCCCGGCCGCCAGCGCGAACGCGGTGGACTGGTCGATGAGCATGAACGTGCCGAGGAACCGCGTCCACCACTTGTCCCAGTAGAGGTTCCCGACCGCGAGGCCGTAGGGGATGTGCCGCAGATGGACGAGGACACCCGCGGCGAGCCCGGCGAGGATGCCGCCTCCTGCGGTGACGACGGCGAGCATCGCGAACTGGGAGGTGGCGGCGAAGGTCAGGAACGACATGGCGACCGGTATCCACCAGGGCAGCCCGGCCGAGGTGGCCAGGGCGCCGAAGGAGACGCCGACTATGCAGATGCCGATCGACATGGCGAGGGCGTCGCGCCAGACGTCGCGGTCGCGTTCGGGGAGGAAGCGGGGAGGCACCGGGCGAGTATCCCTCGCGCTTTCCGGGCCGGACAAACGTTCAAGGGGCGCGACCGGTGCGTCACACACCGGCCGCGCCCCTCACAGACGCTGCGCGCCTGCAGGCCTCGTAGGCCGTACCTTTTGGTACTACTCGTTACACTTCGTAGTACAAGTCGAACTCGTGCGGGGTCGGGCGGAGGCGGATCGGGTCGATCTCGTTCTCGCGCTTGTAGGAGATCCACGTCTCGATCAGGTCCGGGGTGAACACGCCGCCCTCGGTGAGGAAGTCGTGGTCGGCCTCGAGGTTGTCGAGCACGCGGTCCAGCGAGCCCGGGACCTGCTGGATGTCGCCGTACTCCTCCGGGCCGAGCTCGTACAGGTCCTTGTCGACCGGCGCCGGCGGCTCGATCTTGTTCTTGATGCCGTCCAGGCCCGCCATGAGCATGGCCGAGAACGCCAGGTACGGGTTGCTCGACGGGTCCGGCACGCGGAACTCGACGCGCTTGGCCTTGGCGTTCGAGCCGGTCACCGGGATGCGGGTGCACGCCGAGCGGTTGCGCTGCGAGTACACCAGGTTCACGGGGGCCTCGAAGCCCGGCACCAGGCGGCGGTAGGAGTTCACCGACGGGTTCGTGAACGCGAGCAGGCTCGGGGCGTGGCGCAGCAGGCCGCCGATGTAGTGGCGGGCGGTGTCCGACAGCCCGGCGTACCCGGTCTCGTCGTAGAACAGCGGCTCGCCGTTCGCCCACAGCGACTGGTGGGTGTGCATGCCCGAGCCGTTGTCGCCGAACAGCGGCTTCGGCATGAACGTCACCGTCTTGCCGGCCTGGGTGGCGGTGTTCTTGATGATGTACTTGAACTTCTGCACGTCGTCACCGGAGTGCAGGAGCGTGTCGAAGCGGTAGTTGATCTCCGACTGGCCCGCGGTGCCGACCTCGTGGTGGGCGCGCTCGATGGTCAGGCCGCCCTCGATGAGGTTGGTGACCATGCGGTCGCGCAGGTCCGCGAAGTGGTCGACGGGGCCGACCGGGAAGTACCCGCCCTTGTGGCGCGGCTTGTAGCCGAGGTTGCCGCCCTCTTCCACGGCGCCGGTGTTCCAGGCGCCCTCGACCGAGTCGATGTGGTAGTAGGCCTCGTGGGCGTTCTGGTCGAAGCGGATCGAGTCGAAGATGTAGAACTCGGCCTCGGCCCCGAAGTAGGCGGTGTCGGCGATGCCGGACCCGGCCAGGTACTGCTCGGCCTTCTTAGCGACGTTGCGGGGGTCGCGGCTGTAGGCCTCGCGGGTGAAGGGGTCGTGCACGAAGAAGTTCAGGGCGAGGGTCTTCTGCTCGCGGAAGGGGTCGATGAACGCGGTCGCCACGTCCGGGAGCAGGAGCATGTCCGACTCGTGGATCTCTTGGAAGCCGCGGATCGAGGAGCCGTCGAAGGCGAGGCCTTCCTCGAGGAGGTCGTCGTCGAAGGACGCGGCCGGGATGTTGAAGTGCTGCATGACGCCGGGCAGGTCGCAGAAGCGGACGTCGATGAACTTCACGTCGTTGTCGCGGACGTAGCCGAGGAGCTCTTCAGGGCTGGAGAACACGAAGGTATTCCTCTCGGTAGGTGAGTGCCGGAGGGCCTGCGGGCAGTCCCCCCGGGTCAAGTCAGGCCGACCTCGCTGTCGACGCCTAAGCTTATTAGGCGAAACGCTAACCGCGATCAATTGCCCCACCGTAAATCAAATGTTTCGTGCGTGTTACTTGCGTTGTTCAAGCCTGTTCTGCATTGGCAGAAACCACTGCTCACGGCAGTGCACAAGGCACCTTTCGGGCCGACCCGTAGACTCGCGCCATGACGAGCGAACGCGGTGCGAACACCCCCGAAACCACCGGCTCCGGCCAGGACCTTGCCACCCTCGGCGCGCGGTTCGTCGCGCTGTTCATCGACTGGATCGCATGCACCGTGGTCGCGATCGGCCTGAGCTGGTTCGACCTCGTCACCCCCGACCCCTTCGGCCAGGCGCTCGTGCGCGCGGTCCTCTTCGCCGCGTACTGCACCGCCTTCCTCGCCTTCGGCACCCAGACGCTCGGCATGTGGGCCATGCGCATCGCCTGCGTCTCCGCCGACCACAGCGGCCGCATCGGCCTGTGGCGGTCCCTCGTGCGCGCACTCCTGCTCTCGATCGTGCTCCCGGCCCTGACCGCGCTGGCGCACCCGTACCAGCGGGGCCTGCACGACCTCGCTGCCGGTTCGGTGATGCTGAAGGTCCCGCCGAAGCGCTAAGTCCGCTGGAGCCACCGCACGAGCAATGGCGACGGCACCGGGAAGGCGCCTTCGCGCCGCACCCGCATCGCGACCTCCTGGTCCGAGGACACGACGATCACCGGCCTGCCTTCGGGTTCGACCCGGGCGAGTTCGACCACCACGTCGTCGGCGATCTGCCCCTTGGCGCTGAACAGGACCCGCACGCCGCGGGTGCTCGGCTTGGTCCCGAAGATCGCGTCGGCCCCGTCGAAGACCACGGTGATCTCGGCGTTCGTCTGCGCCGCGACCGCGCCGAGGCCCTGCACGAGCCGGTTGCGCTGCTGCTCGAGCGTCAGCGTCTCGCCCCAGGCCGAGATCGTGACGTTGTAGCCGTCGACGATGAGGTGCGGGTTCGGCAGCGACAACAGGTGGTCCAGGCGCTGCGGGTCGGTCTGGTCGAGCCCCCGCGAGCCCTCCGCGGTGCGCTCTTCGGGTTCGGCGCAGTACTCGTCGGCGATGTAGTCGGCGGGCCGTTCGACGACCGGTTCGAGCCCGAGCTCGCGGCGCAGCCCGGTGGCCGTGCCCGAGAGGGTCTCCATGAGCAGCCACAGCCGTGCCGAGGTGAGCCGTTCGTGCTCCCGGTCGGCTTTGCGGACGCGTTCGAGCTGCCCCTTCAGCGACTCGGCCTCGGATTCGAGGCGGCGGCGCTCGGAGCGGCGCTCGGCCTCGACGTGCTTGAGGCGGCCGCGTTCGGCCGCGAGGTCCCCGGCCGCCTTCGCGGCCCGGTCCTCGGCGTCCTTCAGGTCGCGGCGGACCCGCCGCAGCTCCTCCTGCAGACCGGCGGCCGCCGACCGCTGCTCGGCGAGCGCCGCGCGGAGCTTCCCGTTCTCCTTCTCCAACGCCGCCAACCGCTTCGCGTCGCCCTCGGCGACCGGCTCGGCTACCGGGGCCTCCGGGGGCTCGGCCGCGGCCTGCACCGCGGTGGCGATCAGGTCGCGCCAGCCCTCGGGCCGGATCAGGTACGCGAGCGCGGCGACCTCGGCCGGGTCGGCCATCGGCGAGACCTCGCCGCCGGTGGCGACGGCCGCGATCAGCTGCGAGTCGGTCGCTTTGAGCACATCGGCGAGGCCCTCGCGGAACGCGCTGTCGGAGGCGAGCGCGACGACGAGCTCGGCCTTCGCGAGCTTCGCCCGCTTGACCGGGCTGAACTTCAGGAAGCGGCGCAGCCGCGCCGGGACCTTCGCCTGCCCGAGCCCCGGCATCGCCACCGCGGCGATCTCGACGGCCCTGCGCCGCACCGGTTCGGTGAGGAACACGGCCGGGCCGTCGCCCTCCGGCGCCCCGGCCCCCGGTTCGGCGGGGTCCTCTTCGGACGCCCCGTCCCCGCTG
Source organism: Glycomyces sp. NPDC050141 (assembly GCF_055586545.1). Classification (NCBI taxonomy): domain Bacteria; kingdom Bacillati; phylum Actinomycetota; class Actinomycetes; order Glycomycetales; family Glycomycetaceae; genus Glycomyces; species Glycomyces sp. NPDC050141. Next base: position 9,340 of record NZ_JBVJHZ010000026.1, read on the forward strand.
CCGCCGTCCCCGGAGGCCGTCGGTTCAGGGGCTTCGTCGCCGCTTTCCTGGCCGCTCAACATAGGCACCAGTGTGCCACCGCCGTCACAGGCCGGGACTGCCGACCGCAGGTCTTCACCACCCGGTCATCGCGGATCGCCGCGCACGCCCAGGGACGCGTGTCAGACTGGCGTGATCATGAAGGGGGTCATGGTGAGCAGGACGTTGCTGGTGACGAACGACTTCCCGCCACGCCGGGGCGGCATTCAGACCTTTGTGCACGGCATGGCTTTGCGGCTGCCCTCCGACGACCTGGTCGTCTACACCTCGACCTCGCCCGGCTGGGCCGAGTTCGACGCCGCGCAGCCCTTCACCGTCGTGCGCGACCGCACCGCGATGCTCGTCCCGACGCCCCGGGTCGCCCGCGCCGTCACCGCCGTCGCCCGCGAGCACCGCTGCGACCGCGTCTGGTTCGGCGCCGCCGCCCCCCTCGGCCTGCTCGCCGCGGGCCTCAAGCACGACACCGGGATCGAGCGCGCCATCGCCCTCACCCACGGCCACGAGGTCGGCTGGGCGATGATGCCCGGCACCCGCGGCGCGCTGCGGCGCATCGCCGGGTCGCTCGACGTCATGACCTACCTGGGGGACTACACGCACCGGCGGATCGCGCCGGTCGCCGGGCACCTGACCCGCCTGGAGCAGTTGACGTTCGGCATCGACACCGAGACGTTCCACCCCGGCGTCGACGGCACCCCGGTGCGCGCCCGGCACGGCCTCGAAGGCCTCCCGGTGATCGTGTGCGTCTCGCGGCTCGTGCCGCGCAAAGGCCAGGACATGCTCATCGCGGCCCTGCCGCACGTGCGCGAGCAGGTCGGCGCCGACGTGCGGCTCCTCATCGTCGGCCAGGGCCCCTACGAGTCGCGGCTGCGCTCGCTCGCGCGGATGCACGGCGTCGAGCGGCAGGTCGTGTTCACCGGCGGCGTGCCCGAACACGAACTGGCCGCGCACTTCGCGGCCGGGGACGTGTTCGCGATGCCCTGCCGCACCCGCCGCCGCGGCCTCGACGTGGAAGGGCTCGGCGCGGTGTTCCTGGAGGCGGCCGCGTGCGGCCTACCGGTGATCGCCGGGGACTCGGGCGGCGCGCCCGACACGGTGCTGCACGACCAGTCCGGGTGGGTGGTCGACGGCCGCGACCTCGGCGAGATCACGTTCCGCCTCTCGCAGGTCCTCGCCGACCCCTCGCTGGCGCGAAAGCTCGGCGAGGCCAGCCGCGAATGGGCCCTGAGCGAATGGACCTGGGACCGCCAGGCCGGCAGGCTCGAAGGCATGCTCTACGGCGAGACGGTCTGAGCGGCTGGCGCCGGCCGGGGCGGCCGCTGCGCGGCGGGCGTAGGGGATGCCCCGTACCCGCCCGCTACCGCCTCCGACCAACCGAAAAGGACCACTCTCCCACGAGGGTCCGACAATCCCGCGAAACCGCAGGCCGGGGCAGCTAGAACTTCGGCTGGTCGGGGGCTTCCAGGAGGCCGAGCTTCAGGGCGGTCATGAGGGCCTGGGCGCGGTTGCCCGCGCCGAGCTTCTCGTAGAGCTTCGAAATGTGCGTCTTCGCCGTCGACTCGGAGACGTACAGCTGCTTCGCGATCCCCGCCACCGAGAGACCGTCGGCCAGGAGCTTCAGCACCTGCGACTCGCGCGGCGACAGCTGCGGGCCCGTCGGGGTCAGGCGCCGCTGCATCGCCTCGGCCAGGTCCGCGGCGCTGAACGCCGTCGGGTTCGCCGCCGCGTGCCGCGCCGCCGAGACCACGTCGTTCGCCGGGGCCGACTTCGGCACGAACGCCGAAGCGCCCGCGTCCAGCGCACCGAACAGCTGGTCGTCGCCCGCGTACATCGTCAGCACCACGATCCCCATGTTCGGGTGCGCCTTGCGGAGCTTGCGGGTCGCGTCCAGGCCCGAGCCGTCGGGCAGGCGCAGGTCCATGATCACCACCGACGGCATGAGGGAAGCGGCCTGCCGCAGCGCGTCCGCGGCCGTGTCGGCCTCGCCGACCACCTCGAACTCGGGGTCGCGGTCGAAGGCGTGCCGGAGACCCTTGCGGATCAGGTCGTGGTCGTCGACGATGAGCACGGTCGTCTGACCGGTCGTCTCCTGCGCCTCAGCGTTCATCTCGTCTCTCTCCTCATTGGCTGCCACGGCCACCGCAGCTCGCAAGTCTTCAGTTCTTGTCGTGGTCGGGCCGTCGGGCCGTCTGTTCAGTTCTCGAAGTGCGGTCGGCGGCCGCCCACGCCGCAGAGCCCGGGCGAGGGGTCTCGGCCCGGGGCGTCGGCCGTGCTCCCGCATTGAGCACCACCGCCACCGTCGTCCCGTGCGGCTGGTGGGGCCGGATCTCCAGAGATCCGCGTATCCGCTCCGCCCGCTCGCTCATGATCGCCAGCCCGTAGCGCCCCTCCGAGGCCTCGCCGGAGAGGCCCTGGCCGTCATCGGTCACCTCGATGCGCGTGTAAGGCGGGTCCACCTCGCACGTCACCCACAGATTCTCGGCCCGGGCGTGCTTGCGGGCGTTGGTGATCGCCTCTTGCGCGATCCGCAGCAGCTCCGCTTCGGTACTCGCGGGCAGCCTCGCCCCGCCCTCGTCGAGCGACAAGTGCACCCTGAGGCCGGCGGAAGCGCCCACAGTACGAGCATAGTCCGCGATCGCGGAGGCCAGCCCGCCCTGACGGTCGACGTTCGACCGCAGTTCGAACAGCGAGAACCGCAGCTCGGTCACGAGCCGCGTCACCTCGGAGCGCAGGTCCTCCAGCTCGCCCTTGGCCTCCCCGGCCTCGGGCGGCAGGATCGCCATGGCGTTGTCGATGCCGTAGCCGAGCATCGCCAGCTCCTGGGCGATGCCGTCGTGGATCTCGCGGGCGAGGCGCTGGCGCTCCTCTGTGGTCGCCATGGACCTGACGTCCTCGAACAGGAGCGCGGTCTCCAGGCGCAGGGCCGCGCCCTTGGTGCGGTCCTCGGCGGCAGTGATGGCCTCGGGGCCGAACGCGGCCGGGTCGTCGGACTCGATGGCGACGAGCCCTACCGTGCGGCCTTCGGCGACGAGCGGGATGACCAGGGACGCGACGGGTCCCTGGGTCGAGCGGGAGAGCGGCACCTGCCCGGCCTGGGGCTTCTGCCCGGCCCAGGCGTCGGCGAGCAGCGAGTTGAGCTGCGGCGAGGTCTCCCAGTCGACGCGTTCGTCAGCATGCTGGGCGAGCACGACGAGCCGCCGTCCCGAGGCCGCGGAGAGCACGGCGGCGCGGGCGACTCCCGGTATGCGCGAGGCGGTGTCGACGATCTCCGTGGCGATCCCGCCCGGGTCGAGTGTGGACCCGGGGAGCTGGCGGGCGACGACGCGCAGCTGCGTGAGCAGGGCCGCGGCCTCGGCGTACGGCAGCTGCGAGTGGTGCAGGTCGGAGGAGCGGGAGCGGCGCAGCCACCAGGCGCCGACGGCCGAGGCGAGCCCGAAGGCGAGTGCCACGGCCACGGTGGTGACGTAGGTGCCGCGGTCGTACGTGGAGACGCGCGGGGTCTGGGCGAGGAGCCCGATCGCGGCGACGGCGACGAGCACGGGCGGGACCCAGGTGCGCAGGCGCCGGTACCGGTCGTCCTCGCCGGACTGGTCGGCGGCGTCGAACGCGGCGGTAGCGAACGGCGCGATCAGGTACGGCAGCATCCAGGCGGGGAGGCCGTCGGTGGCGAGGGTGCCCAGGACGACGACGGCGACCTCGGCGAGCTGCCCGGCCGGGGCCAGGAGCCGGTGCCGGGGGAGGACGACGCCGGGGAGCGCCGCGAGGGCGAGGATGCCGCACCACGTCGCGGCGTCGGCGAGCCCTTCCGAAGCCCATCCGAACACCGCGACCAGCGCGAACAGCACGCCTCGCAGCGCGACGGCGGGCAGTCGCCACTGGCGCTCCAGCACCGCCTCATCGCCCATGCGGGCACCTCGCTTACTCGTTTCGTCGCGCCTTCGCCGAGTCGTAGAGCGCGTTGATCTCGCTTGAGTATTTTTCCATGACGACGTGACGTTTGACCTTGACTGACGGAGTGATTTCCCCGGCGTCCTCGCTCAGTTCGACCGGCATGACCCGGAACTGCTTGATCTGCTCGGCGCGGGAGACCGTCTTGTTGGCCTCGTCGACCTTCTCCTGCAGCTCGGCGAGCAGCTCGGCGTCCTCGGTGAGGTCGCTGATCGGAGTCTTCGGGTCCTTGTCGTGCCTGCTCAGCCAGTCTTTGATCATCTCGCCGTCGAGGGAGATGAGGCAGCCGATGTAGGGGCGGCCCTCGCCGACGACCATGGCGTAGGCGATGAGCGGGTGGGCGTCGAGGATCTTCTCCAGCGGCCCGGGGGCGACGTTCTTGCCGCCCGCGGTGACGATGATGTCCTTCTTGCGGCCGGTGATGGTGACGTACCCGTCGTCGTCGATCTCGGCGATGTCGCCGGTGGAGAACCAGCCGTCGGCGTCGAGGACCTCGGCGGTGGCGGCGTCGTTGTTCCAGTACCCGGGGAAGACCTGCGGGCCCTTGGCCTGGAGTTCGCCGTCGTCGGCGACGCGCAGGGCGGTGCCGGGGGTGGGGCGGCCGATGGAGCCGACCTTGATGGCGGTCTGCAGGTTGAGCGAGAGGACCGGGGAGGTCTCGGTAAGTCCGTAGCCCTCGTAGATGGTGACGCCGATGCCGCGGAAGAAGTGGCCGAGCTCGGGGCCGAGGGCCGCGCCGCCGGAGACGGCGGAGTTGCACTCGCCGCCGATGGCGGCCCGGATCTTGCCGTAGACGAGCACGTCCCACAGCTTGTGGCGGAGCTTGAGGCCCAGGCCGGGCCCGCCGGGCTTGTCGAGGGCGCGGCTGTACTCCTTGGCGCAGGCCGTGGCCTTCTCGAACAGGTGGCCCTTGCCGCCGTCGACGGCCTTCTGGTACGCCCCGGCGTAGACCTTCTCGAACACGCGGGGGATCGCGAGGAGGGTGGTCGGCTTGACCACGGGCATGACCGCGGTGAGCTTGGTGCGGTCGGCGTGGGCGATCGTGGTGCGCGATTCCATGCCGGCGAGCTGGAGGATGCGGGCGAGGACGTGTGCGAGGGAGAGGAACAGCAGCATGCGGGCGCCGTCGTAGAGGACGCCGGGTACCTCGGGGATGACGTTGCGGATGTCCGCGAGGAGGTTGCGGTGGGTGAGCATGCAGCCCTTGGGGCGGCCGGTGGTCCCGGAGGTGTAGACGATCGTGGCGAGGTCGTCGGCCTTGCGGGAGGTGCGGCGCTCCTCGATGTCGACGTCGGCGTCCGCGCCGAGGGCGTCGAGCGCGTCGAGGGCGCCCTGCTCGGCGTCGATGGTCCACACGTGCTTGACCTGCGTGCCGAGGCCTTCGACCATCGCGGTCATCTCGGTGTCCTCGACGATGACGGCGACGGCGCCGGAGTCTTCGAGGATGAACTTGGCCTGGTCGGCGGAGGAGGTCTCGTAGATGGTGACGGTGACGCCGCCCGCGGCCCAGATCGCGTAGTCGAGGAGGGTCCACTCGTAGCGGGTGGTCGACATGAGCGCGACCCGGTCGCCGGGTTGGATTCCGGCCGCTGCCAGGCCCTTCGCGGCGGAGATCACCTGGGCGCGGAACTCCACGGACGTGACGTCGCGCCAGGTGGCGCCGTCGTCGAAGGTGCGCATGAAGAGGACCGAGGCGGGGTGGTTCTCGGCAGCGTCCCACAGCGAGGTGAGGGTGTTGTCTTCGTCGGGCACAGTCACCACGGGGGGGACGGCGAACTCGCGCATGGAAAGGCTCCGTTCAAGACGCCATGTTCACGGCTTTGTAAAGTGGCTCACAGATCATGTTACCGGTGGGTCAACTTCCAATGGAAGAGGGACTGTGAGGCAGACCATGATGCTAAGGGCAGCTTAGCGGAGCAGGGGCTGGACCGGCGAACGCCGGTTGCGGACTGTCACCTAAGCGGCCCGCTCCGCTCCGGGCCGGTGATACCTTCGCCGAGTGGGACGGAACGGCCGATTTCATCTCCAGGTCATCGCGCTGTAAAGTCCTCGGTGGCCCGCAGCGTCGCGCGGCATTCCACGCCTCAAACCGTGAACCGCTGGAGGGTACAGCAGTGAGTCTGACTATCGGAGTCGACATCGGGGGCACCAAAGTCGGCGGCGGCGTCGTCGACGAGAACGGCAACGTCCTCGCCACGACCCGGCGCCCCACCCCAGCGGACGACACCACCGGCGTCATCCAGGCCGTCAAGGAAGTCGTCGAGGAGCTGCGCGACGGGCACGAGATCGAAGCCGTCGGCATCGGCGCGGCGGGCTGGATCTCCTCCGACCGCTCCACGGTGATGCTCGCCCCCAACCTCTCCTGGAAGAACGAGCCGCTGCGCGACAAGGTCGCCGCGGCCGTCGACCTCCCCGTCGTCGTCGAGAACGACGCCAACGTCGCCATCTGGGGCGAGCACCGCTTCGGCGCCGCCAAGAGCCACCGCTCCTCCGTGCTCTACACGATCGGCACCGGCGTCGGCGGCGGCATCGTCGTCAAGGACAACCTCCTGCGCGGCACCCACGGCGTCGCGGCCGAGATCGGCCACATCCGCTCCGTGATGCCCGGCGGCCGCGACTGCGGCTGCGGGCGCAACGGCTGCCTCGAGCAGTACGCCTCCGGCCGGGCCCTCACCCGCGCCGCCCAGGAGGGCGCCGCCGAGCACCCCGAGAAGGCCGCGATCCTCCTCAAGCTCGCGGGCGGCGACCCCGAGTCGATCACCGGCCGCCAGGTCACCGAGGCCGCCCGCCAGGGCGACGAGGTCGCCCTGGGCGCCTTCGACTTCATCGGCTACTACCTCGGCAACTCCGCCGCGGACATGGTCAACCTCATCGACCCCGGCGTCATCCTCATCGCGGGCGGCGTCGTCGACGCGGGCGATCTCCTCCTCGACCCGATCCGCAAGCACTACAAGGAGGCCCTCGCCTCCCGCGCGCAGATCCCGGTCGCCGAGGTCCGCGCTGCCGAGCTCGGCTCCAAGGCCGGCGTGATCGGCGCGGCCGACCTCGCCCGCCACCGCGAGATCGTCCCCTAAGGACTTCTAGACGCGAGCAGGGCCGGAGCGGCAGCTCCGGCCCTGCTGTTTTCCCGTTGTCAGCACACGTTCATCGACGCGTTGCCCGAGATCGTCCAGTTGGTGTTCTCACCGCAGGGCGACTCCCGCACCGACGTGTTGTTCACGGTCATCGTGATCCAGATGTCCTTGTTGTTGGCGAACTCCGTGCGGGCCGCGAGGCGCACCTCGCCGCCGCCGTTGACCGTCCCGCCCCTGATCGACACGTTGTAGCAGTTCTCGATCAGGACCGCGTTGTTCCCGTTGCTGGCAAGGTCGACGTTCTTGATGACCACGCCGCCGGACTGCGAGACGCAGAAGATCCCGCGCCCGCCGCCCCGGGAGATCACGTTGTCCACCCAGATGTTCGTCGAGTACCCGCCGCTCGCGGTCTTGCCGTTGGTGTTCGCCATCCGGAAGGTGGCGTACCCGGTGCCGGCGCCGACGTTGTTGCCGTCCACCGTGCCCACCCAGCCGTTGCGCGAGTTCTGGATCAACAGCCCCGACTCGCCCACGTTCCGCGCCGTCACCTTCGTGATGTTGAACCCGTCGATGTTCCAGGTCTCCACGGCGTGACTGCCGGCGCCCGACACGTAGATGTCGTTCATCGTGACGTTGTAGTTCCAGGCCGCGTCGCGGTCGAAGCGGATGCCCAGGCCGCCGCTCAGGGTCAGGTCGATGTCGCCGAGCTTGAGCCCGTTGGTGCCGGAGAACCGCAGCCCGAAGTACGGGTTGCCCGTCATCTTCAGGAACGCGATGTTGACGTCGGTGGTGTTGATCGCCTCGATCGCGCCGCGCCCGGAGCGGTTGGCGACGTTGATGGTGCCGCAGCCCTCGAAGGTCTTGCCGCTCTGGATGGTGATGGTGCTGGCGCCGATCGAGCCCGAGGCCAGGACGGCGACGCGCTGGCCGCTGGAGATGGTGTCGACCCCGGCCTGGACGGCGGCGCGGTAGTCGCCGCCGGAGTAGACGGTGGTCGATCCCTCCTTGGTGACGTAGGCGCCGCTCGAGCCGGTCACGGTGGCGTGGGGGGAGTTGGCGCCGCACGCGGCCTGCGCGACGGCGGCTTCGGGTGCGAGGACGCCGTCGAGTGCCGGGAAGCTGACGGCGCTGGCGGCACCCGCGATGAGGGCCGCGGCGGTCGCGACGAGCGTACGGAGTCTTCGCTTCGGTGCGAGGGACATGGTTGCTCCTGAGCATGGTTCCGATGAAACGATTCAATTTAGACATCGATATGAATCGATCTAACCGGATCATAGCGGGCGCGGTGCGGTTTGGAAAGCGCTACCCCGGACAAATCGCAAAAACGGGGCAGGAAGCCCGGCTTCCTGCCCCGTCATCGGTTGCGCGTCAGCGCAGGGTGCACGTCGGCGTCAGGCGGGCCGGGGCGCTGCCCGACATCGTCGCCGTGTATCCCACCGTGGCCGATGCGCCGCTCGCCAGCGACCCGTTCCAGCTCTCGTTGGTCACCGTGACCACCGCGCCCGACTGCGTCCACTGGCCGCCCCACAGGCTCCCGACCTGCTCGCCGCTCGGGAACGTCCACGTCAGCGTCCACCCGGTCTTCGCCGAGCCCGAGTCGTTCTTCACGACCACGCTGCCCTGGTACCCGCCGGGCCACGCGTTCGACGACGACCACGTCGCCGTGCACCCGCCCGTCGGCCCGCCGGTCGTCGGGTTCTCACTCGGCGTCTGACTCGGCGTCGGGCTCGGACTCGAAGTGGGCGTTGCCGAACCGGTCGGCGTCGCGCTCGCCGAACCCGTCGGGCCCGGCTCGTAGTCGCTGGACTCGCCCACGATGATGCCGCGGCCGTTCGTGGCGATGTACACGCGCCCGAACACGTTGGGGTCGCCGGTGATCGCCGCGCCGGTGAAGCCCCACTGGTGCTCGTCGTCGTTGATCCGCACCCAGGTCGCGCCCTGGTCCACCGAGCGCCAGATGCCGCGCTCGCCGCTCCGCGAGGCGCTGGCGTAGATCGCCGGGTAGCTCTGGCCCGGTGCCGCCGCGCCGAACCCGACGGTGTCGGCCTCGTCGAAGCCGGTCACCTGGGTCCAGGTGGTGCCGCCGTCCGTGGAGCGCCACATGCCGTACGTGCCGTCGTCGGCGCCGCCCGCGAGCCACACGTGCCCGGCCTTGCCGGGGACGGCCCCGAATCGCACGTTGCCCGTGGTGGGGAATCCCGTGTACGAAGCGGCCGTGAAGGAAGCGCCGCCGTTCGTGCTGGTGTAGAACTTCCCGGCCGCGAAGCCGTAGACGCGGTCGGCGTCGGCGCGGTCGGACTCGACGCGCGCCCCGGTCGGCAGCCCGGTCACCGCCGTCCACGAGGAACCGTACGTAGTGGACCGCTGCGGCGCGAGACCGTCAGGGGCCCAGACGATCGCGCCCGCGTTCGCCGTCACCGCCACCGTGCCGCCGCCGGTGGCCCCGCTCGGGAGCTGCCCGGCCCACCACGACCCGCCGCTGTTGGAGGAGATCCCCATGTTCACGGTGCCGTCGAGCTCGCCGACCCGGACCACGACGCTCGCGTTGAGCTCGGCGAAGTCGACCGAGCGCGCGGTGGTCATCCGCGGCGCGCTGTAGAACGCGTCGGGCACCGCGTCGAGGTCGGTGTGCGCGAACCCGCCGATGTCGCCGAGGGCGCTGTACAGCTCGGGCCCGGTGGGCGGCGCGGCGAGGTCCTGCACGGAGGTCTCCTCAAGGCCGTGGACCATCGGCGTCACCGTGAAGGTCTGGTTCGCGTCCCAGTTCGTGAGGTTCTCGGAGCCGTAGATGGTCGCGCCGGTGCCCCACATGACCCGGTCGGAGTCGTGCGGGTCGATCGCCATGGAGTCGATCATCCAGCCGTACTTCGGGCTCTTCTCGCCTTCGGCGGGACTGGTGACGCCCCAGTCGAGCCAGCCGACCGAGGAGTAGTCGATGGCGAAGCGGTCGACGCGGTTGGGCCAGCCGTTGAAGGTCCACGACTGGGTCCAGGTCGCGCCGGAGTCGGTCGAGCGGTAGGTGGTCTCGTCGGGCCACCAGGCGTTGACGCTGGTGACCATGAGCGTGCCGGGGTCCTGCGCGTCCAAGGTCAGGCCGCCGAAACCGAAGCCCTGGTAGGAGGCGCCGTTCGGCCCGGGGTGGATCTCGGTCCAAGTGCCCGTCGCGATCGCGTACCGCCACACCGAGCCGCCGCGCGCACCCTCGGTGGACGGGTTCCCGTTGTACGGGCCGGGGTCCCACGAGGTGATGATGTACATGTAGCCGTTCACGGCGTCGATCGCGGCCTGCTTGGGGATGTTGTCGTGGCCGTCGACGGAGCCGATCTGGGAGGCTCCGGCGAGCGGCGCCCAGGTCGCGCCATCGTTTGTGGACACGTAGACGGGGTTGTCCGGGTCGGCCACGCCCACATAGATGCTGTTCCCATGGAACTCGGTCCAGAGCACGCCCACGTTGTCGCCGAGGTAGGGGTCGCCGGGGGTGACGACGAAGTTCCCGGGGTTGGGGAAGCTGGTCACCTCGGCCCAGGTGTGGCCGTAGTCAGTGGACTTCCAGAGCCCGTTGCCGCTGGGGGTGCCCAGGTACAGCGTGGAGTTGTCGCTCGGGTCGATGGCGAGGCGCTCGCCCATACCGCGCCCGGGCATGTTGCCGCCCTGTTTGAACGGGAGTTCGGCGACGCCCCAGGTCTCGCCGTAGTCGTCGGAGTAGAGGACCGCGCCGTTGTTCGGGTCCCAGTCGTTGGTGTAGGTCCCGACGGCGGCGTAGACGCGCTCGGGGTCGACGGGGTCGGTCGCGACGGAGACGACGCCGGTGTACCCCCACTCGTCCCAGCCGACCCAGTCCAGGAGCGGCTTCCAGGTCTCGCTGGCCTGCTGCCAGCGGTAGAGCCCGCCGATGTCGGTGCGGGCGTAGATGAGGTCGGCCTGCGTCTCGTTGAAGACGATGCCGGGGACGAAGCCGCCCCCGGCGACCTGGGCGTTGCTCCAGGTATAGGTCTCGGCCTGGGCCTCGACCTCTTGGGAGTGGGCGGTGACGGTGGCGACGGCCGCGGTCGCCAATGTAACCGCTCCCACCGTGAGGAGCCCGATGGCTCTGGTTCGTTTCATGGGACTCGTGTCCTCCTGTGCCAATTTACGGCTCGCAAGCTTCGCCGAGGGTGCCGATACGCGGCGGACGTGCGGCATCGAAGCAGACGGGAGGGGAGGACGCCGACCGGGCGGGCGCCGGGGAGGCGCCGCTGCTCAAGGGGGCGAGAACCGATGCCGCCGAAGGGGATGCCGGGAGTTAGTTGGTCGCCCAAATATAAACGCTTGTCAATGTGATGTCAATCATCGCCGCAGGTAAGGCAAAGGGGCGGCCGGGGAGACCCCGACCGCCCCTTTCGGACGCCTAGTCGCGCTTGTACCCGACCACGAGCTCGCCCGCGAGCTGCTCGCAGAACAGGCCGATGTCGGTGATGACGCCGATCGCCTGCGCCGAGCCCCGGTCGGCGAGCTTCGTCACGGTCGCCGGGTTGATGTCGACGCTCACGAGCGGCACCTTCGCGGGCAGGATGTTGCCGGTCGCGATCGAGTGCAGCATCGTGGCCACCATGATCGCGAAGCCCACGCCCGGCAGCGCGGCGCGCATGGCGCGCTGGCCGTCGATGACGTCGGTGTACACGTCGGGCAGCGGGCCGTCGTCGCGCACGGAGCCGACGAGCACGAACTCCTTCTTGTTCTTGACCATCGCGTGCATGATGCCGCCCTTGAGGACGCCCTGCTCGACGGCCGCGCTGATCGACCCGCAGGTGCGGATCTTGTTGATGGCGCGGATGTGGTGCTCGTGGCCGTGGGGCACGCCGTGCCCCTTGTCGAGGTCCACGCCCAGCGAGGTGCCGTACAGGTTCGACTCGATGTCGTGCGCGGCAAGGGCGTTGCCCGCGAAGATCACGTCGGCGTAGCCCTCGTTGATGAGCGCTTCGAGGGCCTTTCCGGCTCCGGTGTGGACGATGGCGGGGCCGCCGACCCACAGGATCTTCTCGCCGCGGGCCTTGACCTCGCGCATGCGCTCGGCGATCTGGCGCACCTGGAGCGCTTGGGGCCGTTCGGAGGAGACGCCGCCGCTCATGAACTCGAAGTTCGAGGACTCGGGGCTCTTGCGCTCGGGCTCGGGCAGCGGGAGGACCTTGACGCCCTCGCCGCCGCACACGACCAGCTCGCCGGCCTTGACGTCGGAGACCGGGAGGGTCTTGGCGCTGGAGTGGTCGTCGGCGACGATGATGCCGCAGTCCATTTCGGAGGGTTCGACGTCCATCCAGCTGCCGTTGAGGCGGATCTGGGTGTCGAAGTTGGTGGTGGAGTAGAAGTCCTCGGGGAAGACGCCGTCGCGCGGGGCCGGCTTGAGGACGGCGATGCCGGGGTCGAGCGGGTTCGCGCCGTGCGTCTGGAGGCGCATGACGATGCGTTCGACCTGCTCGGGGGTCTCGGCGGAGACGGTGAGCTGGACGTAGGACTCGTCGGTGTGGTGGCGGCCCACGTCGAAGCGGTCGATCGTGTACGACCCCGAGTATTCGAGGACGTCGTCCATGACCCGGGCGAAGACGCCCTGGTCGATGAGGTGTCCGCGCAGCTCGACGGTCTTCTGGTGTTCCACGTTTGGTGCTCCTGTTGCTTCCCGGCCCGGTTGGCTCCGCCCTTTCGGGGACGCCGAGACGAGCCTAGCTCTCGGCGCGGGGGAGCGGCGGCAGGCTCCGCGGGGATCAGGCGGCGGCGGGCGGCGGCGCGGCCGCGGCCTTGGCGGCCTCGATCTCCTCGCGTGTAGGCCAGTTACGGGTGACCAGGTACTGGATCAGGAAGCCGACGAGTCCCCAGGCGCCCACGACGTACGGCAGGGACGCCCCGAACTCGACGATGAGGCCGATCCCGGCGATGGCGATGCCCTGGCACAGCTGCAGCCCGGAGTTGGCGGCGGCGACGACGCGGCCCCGCCAGCCGTCGGGGATGCACTGGGCGAGGGTCGCGTTCATCGGGGCCATGATCATGTTGGCGACGCCCGCGCCGACCGCGATGAGGAGCACCCCGGCGAGCGGCGGGTCGAGGAACGCGGCCGTCAGGACTACGGGTCCGATGAACGCGAGCGGCCGGATGAGCTTGTCGCGCACCGAGGGCCGCACGAACCGGGTGAACAGGAGGGTCGCGGCGACCGCTCCGGCGGCGTCGACGGCCATGATGAGGCCCTGCGTCGTCGAGCTCCCGTCGAGGTGCGCCGACCACAGGACCGCGACGCCCTCGGGGACGGCGGTGAGCGCGAACAGGCCCCAGATGCCGAAGGACACGGTGCGCAGGACCTTGTTGTCGCGCAGCATCCGCAGGCCGTCGGCGGTCTCGGTGAGGACGTGGCGGCGCTCTTCGCGCTTGTTGACCGAGGGCCGGTGCCGCACGAGCAGGGAGATCGCGATCGCGCTGACCACGAACAGCGCGGCGTTGACCGCCAGCGCGGTGTACGGGTCGATCGCGGCGAGGAGGCCGCCCGCGAGGTAGCCGAGGATCTGGGCGGTGGCGGCGGCGCTGAAGGTGAGCGCGATGGCGACGGAGAGGGCGTCGCCGGTGAGGATCTGCGCGAGGGTCGCGACGCGGGCCGCGTTGTAGGCGGGCGTCACCGAGGCGACGGCGAAGACGATCGCGATCATGGCCGGGACGGGGAGGCCGGGGATGAGGAGCAGCGCGATGAGGGCGGCGCGCAGGACGTCGCACACGATCATGACGTTGCGGTAGGAATATCTGTCCACAATGGCCCCGAGGACCTGGGCGATGCCCAGGTAGGGCGCGAAGCTGATCGCGAACGAGGCGGCGGCGAGCGCGGAGGATTCAGTCTGCTGCCAGACGAGGAAGGTGACGGCGACGCGGTTGAGCATCGCGCCGGCGTTGGAGAGGCAGAAGGCGAGGAGGAACCCGGCGGCTTCGCGGTCGCCGAAGACCTGGGAGAAGGACGGCCTGCGGTCGGATTCGGACGCGTCGTCGGCGGGTCCGGCCGGGGCCGTCGGGGGGTTCTGGTTCGACACAGGGCCTTCCTCGTTCTCGGCTCCGCGAGCGTCGGCCTCGGGCGCCGGTCTGCACCGTTGCAGCCGTCCGCCACGGGTCGGTCTGCGGCGCCGCCGGCGTCGGACAACGGTAGGGGCCGTTTCGGCGCAGGGAATCGCCGAGGATGTTCCGATACCTGAAGGGCGGTAAGTGACAATCCTCCGCGATTGCCGCAAGTGTCACTAGTCTGCCCCTGGCGCATGTGGTTGTCAAGCGTCCCACTGTGTTCAAAGTGTAAAAACCCGGACGGAGCCGGAGGGTCCGTTATGACCGCCCAAAACTACGCCTGCAGCCTCAAGAGGGCGGCGGCGGCCTCGGTTCGATAACGGTGGAGTCAAGGCGGTCGCACAACAGCGCCAACTTACGGCGCGCAAGCTTCGCCGAGGCTGATACGGCCGCGCGCCCGTGTCCGACCTACTTGACCGGGCGGTATCCTCCAACCAGTTTTGTAGGAACCTTCTAAGGAGACGCGCGATGACCGCCAGCGCCGAATGGATCGCCCGCGACGCCGCCGCCGTCTGGCACCCCTTCACGCAGCACGCCACCTGGACCGGCGACCGCCCCGTCGTCGTCGACCGCGCCGAAGGGCCCTGGCTCTGGGACGTCGACGGCCGCCGCTACCTCGACGGCGTCTCCTCACTGTGGACCACCACCCTCGGCCACGGCCACCCCGGCATCAACGCCGCCATCACCGCGCAGCTCGCCAAGCTCGACCACTCCACGTTCCTCGGGACCACCCACACTCCCGGCATCGAGCTCTCCGAGGCCCTGGTCGCCTTGGCCCCCAAGTCGGACGGGCCGCCGCTGACCAGGGTCTTCTACGCCGGGGACGGCTCCTCCGCGGTCGAGGCCGCGCTCAAGATCGCCTACCAGTACTCGACCCAGACCGGCCGTGCCCGGCCGAAGTTCGTGCGCCTCGACCACGCCTACCACGGCGACACGCTCGGCGCGGTCGCCGTCGGCGGGCACGACCTCTTCCACGAGGCCTACAAGCCGCTCCTGCTCGACACGATCGGCGTCAGCTCGCCCGGCGACCGCGCCCTCGGCGAGGACCGGAACGCTATCGCCATCGCGAACCTGCGCGCGGTCATGGAGGCCTCGGGCGGCCAGGTCTGCGCGATCATCCTGGAACCGATGATCCAAGGCGCGGCCGGCATGCTCGACTACGACGCCGAGTTCCTCCGCGCCGCAAGGACACTCGCCGACACCCACGGCGCGCTCCTCATCTTCGACGAGGTCGCCACGGGCTTCGGCCGCACCGGGAAGATGTGGGCCGCCGAGCACGCGGGCGTCGTCCCCGACCTGCTCACCTGCGGCAAGGGCATCACCGGCGGGTACCTGCCGCTCTCGGCGGTGCTCGCCGCCGAGCACGTCTACGAGGCCTTCCTGACCCGGCCCGGCGACACGTCGCCGCGCACGTTCTTCCACGGCCACACCTACACCGCGAACCCGCTGTGCTGCGCCGCCGCGCTCGCGAACCTGCGCGTCATGGGGGAGCAGGACGTGATCGGCCAGGCCGCGCGGCTCGGCGACCGGCTCGCGAAACTCCTCGAACCGGTGGGAGCCAAGGACAGCGTGGTCGAGATCCGCCAGCTGGGGACGATGATCGGCGTCGAAGTCGCCCCCGCCCGCGAGCGGACGGGCTTCGCGGTCTGCCAGGCCGCGCGCGAACGCGGCGTGTGGCTGCGGCCCCTCGGCGACACCGTGGTGCTCATGCCGCCGCTGACCCTCGGCGAGGACGAGACCGACCTGCTCGTGAGCGCACTCGCGGAGGCGATCGACGAGGTGACCGCGTGACCGGCGCGGCCCCCTTGTGGGACCGGCTGGCGCGCAAGGCGGAACTCCGCTCGAAAGCCGGACTGACCCGCACCGTCCGGACCCGGACAGCCGCGATCGACCTCGCCGGGAACGACTACCTCGGACTCTCCCGCCACCCCGCCGTCCTGACCGCCGCCGCCGCCGCACTCGCCGAACACGGGCTCGGCGCGAGCGGCTCGCGCCTCGTGCGCGGCACCACCGGCATCCACGAGTCCTTCGAAGCCAACTTCGCCCGGCACACCGGGACCGAGACCGCCGTCCTGTACTCCTCGGGGTACATGGCCAACCTCGGCGCCGTGGCCGCGCTGGCAGGGCCGGTCCTGCTCGACGCACACGCCCACGCCTCCCTCCACGACGCCGCCCGCCTCGCGGGCGGCCGCGCGGACACCTTCGCGCACAACGACCTCGACGACCTCGAACGCCAGCTGCGGGAGCTGCGGCCCTCGCTGGTCGCGGTCGAATCGGTCTACTCGGTCCTCGGCGACGCCGCGCCGCTGCGCGAACTCCACGCCCTCACGAGCGCTTACGGCGCGCTGCTGCTGGTCGACGAGGCCCACGGGATCGGCACGGTCGGCCCGCACGGCACGGGCGGCGTCGCCGCCGCCGGGCTCGCGGGCGACCCCGGGATCGTCATCACCGCGACGCTGTCAAAGGCGCTCGGTGCGGCGGGCGGCGTGGTCGCCGGGCCCGCCGCACTGCGCCGCCACCTTCACGACACGGGCCGCACCTTCATCTTCGACACCGCGCCGCCGCCTGCGGTGATCGCAGGAGCGGGTGCGGCGCTGGCGATCGCACGTGAATCCGACAGTGCCCGAACCGAACTCGCCCGCCGGGCTGCCAATGCGGCGGAGCTCCTCGGCGTCCCGGCCCCGGCCGCCGGGGTCCTGTCGCCGGTCGCCGGTGACGCCAAGGCGGCAACCGGCTGGGCCGAGCGGTGCGCCGCAGAAGGAGTCGCGGTCGGCTGCTTCCGCCCGCCTTCCACACCGGACCACCGATCACGCCTGCGGGTCACGATCAACACGGGAGTCGACGCCGCCGATTTCGACCGCGCCCTCGCCGTCATCGAAGCGACCCGCCCGGCGGATAGGTTGGAACAGTGATCGCCTTCGAAGGACCGGTGCTCGTCACCGGCACCGATACCGGGGTCGGGAAGACCGTCGCCACCGCCGCGCTCGCCGCGTATCTCATGCGGGAGGGCCGCAGCGTCGAGGTCGTCAAGATCGCCCAGACCGGCGACGATGACGACGCCGCCGAGGTCACCCGCCTCTCCGGCGCACCGGCCCGCGCGCTCGCCTCCTACCCCGACCCGTTGGCGCCCTTCGCCGCCGCGCGCCGCAGCGGCCTGCCGCTCCTCGACCTCCACGAAGTCACCGACCAGGTCCGCGAAGCGAAGTCCGAGGTGGTCCTCCTCGAGGGCGCGGGCGGCCTGCTCGTCCAGCTCGGCGCGGGCGGCTGGACCGCGCGCGACCTCGCCGTGGAGCTCGGCTGCCCGGCCGTCGTCGTCGCCCGCGCGGGCCTGGGCACCCTCAACCACACGGCGCTCACCCTCGAAGCCCTGGAACGGCGCGGCATCGACACGTCCGTCCTCATCGGATCATGGCCGCTCGAACCGGGCCTCGCCGAGTACGAGAACCTGCACGACCTCCCCGGCCGCCGCCTCGGCTGGATACCCGCGGGCGCCGCCGGACTCGCCCCGGAAGTGTTCCGCCTCAGCGCTTCCGAATGGTTCGACCTCAGCGGCGACCTCCGCCGCTTCAGTCAGGGCGGCTAGCGCTTCGGCCGCGAATCGTCACAGGCCCGGCGTTCGCCCCCACCGGTGTTGACACGGCGCAGTACATTGTCAGCGAACCGGCCCAATAGGTGCCGAATCAGCGCGATGCGGGCGCCCCTACCCCCGGCGCCCGCATCGCGCTATCCGCGCCCGAGGGCCGCGACCGGGAACGCGGACTCGAACCGCGCCACCGCGAGCGGCAGGAACCGGTCCATGCCGAACCCGATCGCCGCTGCGCCCACCGGCCGGAACTCGCACCGCATCCGCAGGCCGTCGTCCTCGTCGTGGCTGAGCACCGTGTGGTCCCACGCGTCCCGCGCCTCGCCGGTCCGCAGCCAGCTGTAGCTCGTCACCTGGTGCCCGTGCTCGTACATCGGGCCGCGGAACAGCAGGTTCCCCAGGACCTCCCCGAACACCGGCTCCGCGACCCCGGTCTCCTCCCGCACCTCGCGCACCGCCGCCTCGCCGATCGTCTCGTCCGCCAGCGCCCCGCCCCCGGGGATCTGCACGCCCGCCTCCGGGCTGTCGCGGTGCAGGATCACCAGCACCTCGGCCTCGGAACGTTCGGGCAGCCGCCGCAGGACATACGAGGCGGCACGTTGACGGAAGTCCAGGAATTCACGCATCCCGCCAGCCTGGCAAGCGCCTGCACCGCACCGCAACGCAATTACGGCCCGCTCAGTCCCGGAACTGCACCACCAGCGGGCTCGGCATCCGGAACGACAGATTCGGGTCGCTCACCGGCGCCGCCACGACCCGGCAGCGGGGGAGCAGCGGCGCCAGCTCGGCCACCACGACCTCGGCCTCCATGCGCGACAGCTGACTCCCCAGGCACCGGTGCGCACCGGCCCCGAACGCCAGGTGCCGCCGCGAGCCCCGCTGGCCCGGCACCATGCGCATCGGGCACTCGGCGACGCCCTCGTCCAGGCCCGCGGCCCCCAGCCACACCAGCACGGACTCGCCCGCCCGGACCGCGAACCCGTCGAGTTCCGTGTCCTGCTTCGCGACCCGCCGCCACGACGTGATCGGCGGCAGCAGCCGCAGCCCTTCCTCGACGATCAATGCGGGCGCCGCGTCCAGCAGCTCCGGCTCTTCGACGAGCCGGTGCAGCAGCAGCGTCAGGAACTGCGACGTCGTCTCCTGGCCCGCCACGAGCAGGAAGAACAGTGCGGCCGTCGCCGCGTCCTCCCCGTACTCCTCGAGCAATGCCCTTGTCGCCCCAGTGGATTCGGCGGTCCAGCCCCGCAGCCTCGCATGGAACGGCCCGACCAGCGCCGCCAGCTCGCGCTGGCGCTCGGCCGGAGGCTCGCCCCAGAACAGCTCCAGCGCCGCCCGGCTGAACAGTTTCACCTCTGCGGTCGCCTCGACCTCCAGGCCGAGCAGCCGCGCCAGCGCCGCCAACGGGATCTCCGACGAGACCGCCGCGTCCATGTCGACCGCCTCGCCCGCCCGCAGCCGCCACGCGACCCCGGCGGCGGTCCGCCGGGCCAGGCCGGTGAGCCACGGGCGCAGCGCCTCGACGTTCGCGGGCGCGAAGACCTCGCCGAACGCGGCGCGGATGGTCTCGTGCGAGTCCGTGTCGTTGTTGGCGAGCGTCGCGGGCAGCCGGAACCGGTGCCGCGTCAGCTCCCGCAGGGCGTCGGTGGGGATCGGGGTGACCGCGTCGAGCGCGTTCGCCGCCGAGAACCGCTCCCGGTCGGCCAGGACCTGCCGGGCGAGACGGTGCGAAGACACCACGACCTGCCCGTCGCGGCGCAGGACCGGGGCGTCGGGGCGGGGATGTTTCCACAGCTCGAAGAGCACGCGCGCAGCCTACCTCCCCCGAAAGTACGAGTCCCGTTCACGGTAATCTGCTCTCAGTCTTTCGGCGTCCCGCACCGCGACCCGCCCCCCGGCGGCCGCCCGCGCGGCCGCCGTCCGGCACCTGACTGAATGCCCACCGAAGGAGACCGTCCCTTGCAGGAGTACTCCTCCCAAGCCGCCTACGACCGCGGCGAGGCCGTCTGCGTCATCGGCGCCGGAGCGTCCGGCCTCATCGCCGTCAAGAACCTCCGCGAGAACGGCTTCGAAGTGGACTGCTACGAGCGCGACACCGTGCTCGGCGGCCTGTGGAACCCCCAGAACCAGCACAGCCCCCTCTACCCCAACACCCACCTCGTCACCTCCCGGTCCCAGACCGAGATCCCCGACTTCCCGATGCCCGACGACTGGCCCGACTACCCGTCCGCCGCGCAGATGCTCGAGTACCTGACCTCGTACGCGAAGCACTTCGGCCTCTCCGAGCACATCTGGTACGGCTCCGAGATCTCCCACCTCGAACCGGTCGAGGGCGCCCGCTTCGAGGTCGTCGTCAAGCCCGCCGCCGGAAGCGCCGCGCGCCGCCTGCGCTACGGCGCGGTCATCATCGCGACCGGCCACCACTGGGCCCCGAACCTGCCCTCCTACCCGGGCCTGGACGACTTCCGCGGCACCGTCCTGCACTCCTCGCAGCTCAAGGACCCGTCCCGCCTGCGCGGCAAGCACGTCCTCGTCGTCGGCGGCGGCAACTCCGGGACCGACATCGCCTGCGAGGCCGCCGTGAACGCCGCCAGCTGCGTCCACTCCGTGCGCGGTGGCGCCTGGCACCTGCCCAAATACCTTGGCGGCGAACCCTCCGACTACGCGCTCGCCCGCCTCGCCTCCCGCCCGAAGCTCCTGCGCCGCTTCCTCACCGAACGGGTCCTCAAGGGCCCCAAGCGGCTCGCCGAGCGCATGGGCATCGAGACGCCCGGCCGCGGCCCCGGCGGCGAGGAGCCCGTGCGCAACGGCCGCTACCTCGAGCACGTCGGCGACGGCTCCATCAAGCGCCGCGGCGAGGTCGCCCGCTTCGACGGGTTCGACGTCGCGTTCGCCGACGGCACCGAGATCCGCCCCGACCTCGTCGTCCTCGCCACCGGCTACCAGCCGAAGATCGCCTGCGTCGCACCGGAACTCCTCGGCGGCACCCGCGAGGAGCCCGCCCCGAGGCTGCACGCCCGCATGTTCTCCCCGAAGTCCCAGACCCTCGCGGTCGCCGGGCTCGTCGAACCCGGCGTCGGCCTCCTCCCGATCGTCCACTGGCAGACCCACGCGATCGCGCGCTGGCTCCAGGTCCGCAAGAGCGACCCCGAGCGCGCTGTGAACTTCAACCACCAGGTCTACGCCGAGTCCACGCACGACCCCGCGACCGGCGACTCCTCGCGCCGCCGCCTCGTCGTGGACGCCGAGGAGTACCTGGCCAGCCTGGGCCGCATCATCGACACCCTCGAACAGGAGCCCGCCAAATGAGCCTCACCGCCTGGGTCCGGCGCGCCCGCACCCCCGAGCCGGTCCCGGTCCGGCGCGAGATCGCCGTCTTCGAGCCCGCCGACCTCTTCGACATCGAGATCAAGGACAACCCGGAGACGAACCCGGTGCTGTGCTGCACCGGCGACCCGGCCGGGGCGGCGGCGTTCAACGCGCTGTGGCTCAAGCGGATCGCGGCGTCGGGCCGGTACGCGGCGGCCGTGAGCGTGCGCGGCCAGGGCGGCACGCCCGCCGCAGACGGCGGCCCGGAGGCCCGCGCCCACGACGTCGTGCAGGCCGCGGTCACCGTCCCCCGCCAGACCGTCCTCATCGGACACGGCGAGGGCGCGGCCTGGGCCGCGCTCGCCGCCGGACGCTACCCGGCGGCCGGCCTGGTCCTCGTCTCCCCGCAGCGGGTCCCCAAGCAGCTGCCGAAACCGGTGGGCGAACCGCCGGTCCTGCTCGTCGTGAGCGAATCGGAGACGCAGTCGAAGGAGGCCCAGGCGGTCGCCGACGAGTACGGCATCACCCCGCTGACCTTCGCGGGCGCACCCGGCGACGTCTTCAAAGGCGCCGCAGCCGAAGCACTCCTCGACACGGTCCTGTCCTGGCTCGACTCCCAGAAGCGGTGAGACCCGGCGGGGCGCACGCCGAAAGCCTTACTGCGGGCTGGGTTTGGTTCCCCGGTTCTCCACGGTAGCGAGGCGAAGCTGAAGCCAAGCTGAAGCCGGACCGCTCAGACGACGGCGCCTTAAACCACGGCGCCGTCGTCGGTGTCGTCCGGCTCCTTGTCCGGGCGCAGGCGGCTGATGAGCAGCCACACACCGATCAGGAACCCCACGAACCCGACCAGCCGCCCCGGGTTCGTCCCCAGCGGCGCGATGCCCGGATTCACCAGCAGCGCGATACCGCCGATGACGAGCAGCAGCCCGCCGATCGCAGGCAGGCTCGGCCACGGCACCGGAGGCGGCTCCGGCGGCTCGTAGTCGTCCTCGTCGTCCTCCGGCAGCTCCGCGTCCCACAAGTCCAGCAGCGTCGGCTCGTCCTTGTCCGAGGACACCGGCGGCGTCATCGGCACGACCTCCGTAGGATGCTCCTCCGCGTCGAGCCCCTTCACCAGCCCCGAACCGCCGTCCCCCAAGCCCTTGATGAGCTCGTTGAACCGCCGGTCGACGTCCTCGGGCCGCAGCTCCGGCTTCCCGCCGTCCTGCTCGCCGCTGTCGGCCTCGCCGTTGCCGTCCTGCCCGCTGCGGTCAGTCATGGACACCCCGCGCCTTGACCAGCTGCCGGTTCATGAACTCGGCACTCCCGGAGAAGATCGTCTCGGCGTCGTAGTCGAGCGTCGCCACATGGAAGCTCCGCGGCAGCACCGTCGACTCGACATCCTTGGAACGCACACCCGCGCGGATCACCGCGCTGTTGCGCGGACTCACCACGTGGTCCTCAGCGCTCGTGAAGATCCGCAGCGGCACCGTCACCCGCGCCAGCTCCGGCCGCGTCACCGCCCACAACCGCCGCAGCGACGCATACGCCGCCACCGGCGTCCGCGACGTCGTCTTCTCCCGTACATCAGGCTTGTTCAGATCCGAGCCGATCGACGACACGCTCGGCATCACATACCGCAGCAGCGGCGCCAGGAAACCCTGCGGCTTGTCGTCGAAGATCGCCGGATTCACCAGCACCAGGCCCGACAGGTCACCGCCGCGCTGCTCCGCCAGCCGCAGACACAGCGACCCGCCCATCGACAGGCCGCCAGCGAACACCGGCCGACCCAGCGCCAGCGCCTCGTCCAGCGCCTCCTCCAGCCGCCCGTACCACTGCTGCCACGTCGCCTTCGCCAGCACCTGCCACGTCTCGCCGTGGCCCGGCAGCAGCGGCGCGACCACGTTGAAACCCGCTTCACGCAGGTGATCGCCCCACGGGCGCATGCTCGCCGGATCGGAAGTGAAACCGTGGCACAGCACCATCGTGGCCTTGGCGTCGGCACCGAGGTCGAACGTGAACTCCTCGGAATCGTTCGTCACGTCGCCTCCCGGGTCGATGAATGACGTAGCGCGGGATCGCCTGGGCTCCTTCACGGCCCGCCGGTCGAACCGGCGGCCGGGCGGTCCCGTTTCGCGCCGCTTGCCCATTCTCGCACGCCCCCGCCGCCCGATGCCACCGCGCGGGACGCCCCCGCCGCACCGATCCGCGCCCCGCGCGCGTTCACCGTCCGACGGATTGACCGGTACCGATACGCTTGAGCGCGTGATCTACTGGGTGCTGAAGGCGACGCTGGGCTCGCTGCTGTGGGTCGTCTACCGACCCCAGGTCGAAGGGCTCGAACACGTGCCCGAGGACGGCCCGGCCATCCTGGCCTCCAACCACCTCGCCGTCACCGACTCCTTCTTCATGCCCCTCGTGATCAAACGCCGGGTCACGTTCATCGCGAAAGAGGAGTACTTCACCGGCACCGGCTTCAAAGGCTGGTTCGTCCGCACCTTCATGAACGCCGTCGGCGCCATCCCCGTCGACCGCGCCGGAGGCGACGCCGCCACGGCTTCCCTCGACACCGGCAAACGCGTCCTCTCCGAAGGCCGCCTCTTCGGCATCTACCCCGAAGGGACCCGCTCGCCCGACGGCCGCCTCTACCGCGGCAAGACCGGCGTCGCCCGCCTCGCCCTCCAGACCGGCTCCCCGGTCGTCCCCGTCGCCATGCTCAACACCGGCGAACTCCAGCCCATCGGGAAGCGCATCCCCCGCATCGGCCGCGTCAAGATCCGGTTCGGGCCCTCGCTCGACTTCAACCGCTACCGCGACCTCGTCGGCGACCGCTTCATCGAACGCGCCGTTACCGACGAGGTCATGGACGCCCTCAGGGCACTCTCAGGCCAGGACTACGTCGACGAGTACGCCGCGAAGTTCAAGGACAAAGGCAACAAGCCCTAGCTACTCGGGTCCCCCGAAGCCCGCCCGCCGCCTCAGCGCAGGCAGATCCACCACGACGATCTTGCGGCCCTCCGTACGGAGCCAGCCCCGGTTCGCGAAGATCCCGATCGCCTGGTTCACGCTCTGGCGCGAACCGCCGGCCATCTCCGCCAGCTGCGTCTGGTTCAACTCGATCGTCGTCATAGGCGACGAATGCTGCTCCGCGAGCCGCACCAGCGTCTTCGCCACCCGCCCCGGCAGGTCCAGGAACACGTGGTCCGAGGACTGCTCCGTCAAACGCCGCACGATCATGCCCATCGACCGCAGCACCGCGTCCAGCATCTTCGGGTTCCCGTGCACCAGCTCCAGGAACGACGACCGCGCCAGAGCGAGCGCCGACGTGTCCTCCAGGGCCTCCGCGCTGGCCGACCGGGGCGATCCGTCCAGGAGGGAGACCTCGCCGAGCACTTCGGGCGCGCGGGCGACGTGGAGCATCGCGCGCTCGCCCGTGGCGGCCGTGCGGAAGACGCTCACCGCCCCCGACCGGATCATGATGAGTGACTCGCCCGGCTCGCCTTCGAAGAACAGGAGGTGCCCACGCCGGTAGTGGCGCTGTACCGCCACCCCCGCGATCTGCCGCCGTGCCTGCGGGTCGAGGCCGGCGAACATGGCGACGCCTGCAAGCGGGTCTTCAGATGGGCTGACACCCATAGTTCTCCCCCTTCGGTGGGTCCCGGGTCCGCGGGTTCCCTCCGATGATCGCTGTCTTTTCCGTCGTTGTACAGAGCCCGGTGTCGGAAACTTCACGCTCCGTTGGGTCGTGTGTCCAGACGGCGCACTTGTCGCTCGGCCGAGTGTTCGATCAAGTCTACGTGCTTTCACATCGATTGTCCGGTATAGCTTCGCCCGCGTGCGGAGCGCGAGGTCAGATTCCGGTTGCCCGATCGTATGGCGTAGCGTCGACTCCAGTCCGGCGACATACGGGCGGAGGCCAAGAACGGCCGAAAAGACCGCTCGTGATCATACGAAAGGCCGATGCGTGGCGTACCGATACTTCTACGACTGCGAGTTCATCGAGGACGGTCGCACGATCGACCTGGTCTCGATCGCCGTCGTCGACGAACAGGGACGCGAGTACTACGCCGTGTCGACCGAGTTCGACCCGTCCCGCGCGATCGACTGGGTCCGCCGCAACGTCCTCGACAAGCTCCCGCCCCCGGCGAGCTCGCTGTGGAAGAGCCGCGCCACGATCCGCGACGAGCTCTACGAGTTCCTGGTCTCGCCCGTGCGGAAGAAGACCGGCTCGCACCCGGGCGAGCGGGTCGAGCTGTGGGCCTGGATCGGCGCGTACGACCACGTCGTGTTCGCCCAGCTGTGGGGGACCATGCCGGAGCTGCCGCGGGCGCTGCCGCGCATGACGAAGGACCTGCGCCAGCGCTGGGAGGACCTCGGCCGCCCCGAGCTGCCGACCACGCCCGACGCCGACATGCACGACGCGCTCACCGACGCCAGGCTCAACCTCGACCGCTGGAAGGCCCTCGAGGCGTTCCGCGGCGAGCGCGCCGCGTACGGCCCGGTCGATTCCCACCGCTAGCCGCCTCGCCGAACCCCTGGTCGGCGCCCCCGGCCCCCGATATAGGGTGGGACTGTTTCGGCAATGGGGCCGCCCAGTTAACAGTCCTGACTCCAGGGAGTAAGACACATGCGCATTGGCGTGCTCACCGGCGGCGGTGACTGCCCCGGTCTCAACGCGGTCATCCGTGCCGCGGTCCGCAAGGGCAGCAAGGAATACGGCCACGAGTTCGTGGGCTTCCGCTACGGCTGGCGTGGCCCCATCGAGGGCATCACCCAGCCCCTGGACTGGGACTCGGTCGAGAACATCCTCGACCAGGGCGGCACGATCCTCCACTCCTCGCGCACCAACCCCTACAAGATCGAGGGCGGCGTCGAGGCCATCAAGAAGAACATGGCGGCGCTGGGCGTGGACGCGCTCATCGCGATCGGCGGCGAGGACACCCTCGGCGTCGCGACGAAGCTGACCGCCGACGGCGTCAACTGCGTCGGCGTCCCGAAGACGATCGACAACGACCTCTCGGGCACCGACTACACGTTCGGCTTCGACACCGCGGTGAACATCGCGACCGAGGCCATCGACCGCCTGTGGACGACCGCCGACTCGCACGACCGCTGCATCGTCGTCGAGATCATGGGCCGCCACGCGGGCTGGATGACGCTGCACGCGGGCATCGCCGGCGGCGCGAACGTCACCCTCATCCCCGAGGTCGCGTTCGACATCGAGAAGGTCGCGAACTTCGTCAAGGAGCGCAAGGAGGCCGGCAAGGCCACCATCGTCGCCGTCTCCGAGGGCGCGCACGCCCAGGAGGGCATGGTCCTCAAGGACGGCGAGGTCGACGCGTTCGGCCACGTCAAGCTCGGCGGCGTCGGCGACTGGGTCGCGGCGCAGATCAAGGAGAAGGCGGAGATCGAGACCCGCGCGATCATCCTCGGTCACCTGCAGCGCGGCGGCACCCCGACCGCGTTCGACCGCGTGCTCGCGACCCGCCTCGGCCTCGAGGCCGCCGCGGCCGTGAACGAGGGCGACTTCGGCAAGATGATGGCGCTCCAGGGCACCAACGTCGTGCGCATCCCGATCAACGAAGGCACCGACGTGCTCAAGACCGTCCCGGTCGAGCGGTACGCCGACGCCGAGGTCTTCTTCGGCGTCTAGCCGGACCGGCCATAAAGCACTGTCAGAGCGCAACCACGGGCACGCCCGGTCGTTAGACCAGGTGTGCCCGTGGCTTCTCTAGAGGAAATCGGCGAGATCCCGCATCTCGCCGATTTCACGTATCACAAGACCCTGCCGGACATCGACTTCGAGTCGACTCCTGTGCCGGGCCTGGACGCCGAGTTCTATCGGCGTCCGATCGGCGACCGGACGCTCAGCGTCGGCGTGTACCGCTTCGGCGGGGCCGAGACGCACCGGGCCTGGGGCTGGGTCGGCGAGGCGCACTGCTCCTGGCACGCCTACCGGAACCCCGCGACAGGCGGGTTCGACGGCCCCTTCCAGGGCTGCCCCGTGTTCCGGCTCCTGCGCGAGCACGGCCGCCTCCGCGGCTTCGAGCTCGGCTCAGGCGCTCTCGCCCGCAGCTTCCTCCTGCAGCAGCGCGGCGCGAGCCCGCTCCTGGCGGGTCACCCTGCGGGTGTAGACGATCGCGGCCGCCGTGACGGCGAGGCCGAGGAACAGGCCGCTGCCCGCGAACAGTGCCGAGGCGGTCTTTGAGAAGCCCAGGACCGCGACCGGCAGCTGCACGAAGGCGATCAGGCCGACCAGCAGCCACTTGCTGCGTCCCTTGCCCCAGAGCAGCGCGGTCCAGATCGGAGCGACCACGATGGCGAGGACCGCGATGTCGAGTGCCCAGTGCACCACCGGGTTCTGGACCCTGTCGTGCTGGAACGCCATCGCGGGGGCCGAGACCGAGACGATCATGGCGGCGACGGTCGCCACGAATGCGAGACGACGTGTCATGCGCAACCTCCTCTGCGTGGGAAGCCTTAACGCTACGTCCGGTAGTCGCGCATGTCTGTCGGGTATCCGCCACTTGGGGTTATTTTCCGAGGCCACGGGGGCGTGGTCGATGGCGTGGGCGAGGACGGTCCGGAACGGGGCGCGCCGGGGCGCGACATGGGGGAGGACGGCCTTGCCGCGCCGCCATACAGTGCTCGTGAATCGACAGTGGGAGGAACCTGTGGTGGGTCAGGTCGGCCAGAGCGGCAACGGCTTCGGTGCCGTGCTCGAGACCGGGACCGGGCTCGACCCGGTCGCCGAACGCGAGGCCCGCGCGGCGCTCGCGGGCTGGCAGCAGTTCGCCCGCAAGTACCGGCTCGCGTTCCGCGCCGAACTCCAGGCCGAGGACCTGGGCGGCGAGACCGCCGAGGTCCTGGATGCCCTTGGGCGCCTGGGGTTCCCGGTCGCGCGCGTGCGCGGGTGGACGCACGGGGTGTGGGGCGAGCGGCCGGGCTACGGGTTCAGCGCGCTCGACGCGACCGCCGCGGGCTCGATCTACCAGTTGCGGTGCCAGGCCGTGCGGCTGCGGCGGACCGGGCCGGACGTGGTGCAGCACCGCCTCCTCGACGGCGACGCCGCGATGGCCGCGAACTGGCATCCGCGCCGCGCGCGGTACACGACCGTGGTGCTGCCCGACCTGCCGCGCCCGCAGCCGCGCCAGCGCGGCCGCATCGGGCGGTTCACCGCCGACGCGCTCGACCGGTTCTTCAGGCCGGTGCCCCGGCAGCTCCACACGGACGATCCGGTCTACGCGGGGGCGGTGGCGGCGGCCGCCGAGCTCGCGGGCCTCGACCTGTTCCGCTGGTCGTGGGCCGCGAAGGACGGCTGGCTCGTGACCTGGAAGAGCGACGGGACCGGCGCCGACACGCACCAGCAGCGCGCCCGCTTCATGGACTTCCTCCCGGCCCTGGCGGCATGCCTCGACCGCATATGAAACGGGCCGACCGCCCTGCGGGCGATCGGCCTCGGTTCGATTCGTCTTGCGCTTAGCCGTGGGTCTTCGTCAGTTCTGCCGCGACCACGGTGTGGCGCAGCAGGAGTGCGGTCGTCACGGGGCCGACGCCGCCCGGGACCGGCGTGAGCCGCCCGGCGATCGGGGCGACCGCGTCGTAGTCGGCGTCGCCGACCAGGCCGCCGTCCTCGGTCGGGTTGGTGCCCACGTCGATCACGGTAGCGCCGGGCTTCACGAAGTCCGCGTTGATCATCCCGGCCCGGCCCACGGCCGCGACCAGGATGTCCGCCTCGCGGCAGACCGCCGCCAGGTCCTTGGTGCGGGAGTGGCACACGGTCACCGTGGCCGACTCGTTGAGCAGCAGCAGCGCCGCAGGCTTGCCGACCACAGTGGAGCGTCCCACGACGACCGCTTTCGCGCCTTCGAGGACCAGGTCCTCGCGCTTGAGCAGCTCCAGCACCGCCGCGGCCGTCGCCGGCGCGAACGTCCGCAGCCCGGCGGCCAAGCGGCCCAGGCTCTCCGAGTTCGCGCCGTCCACGTCCTTGAACGGGCTGATGTACCCGCCGACCTGCGAAAGCGTGACGCCCTCGGGCAGCGGGGTCTGGCAGATCACGCCGTGGACCGAGGCGTCCGCGGACAGCTCCTGGAGCTTCGCGACGATCTCGTCCTTACCCGGGTCCTTCAGGTGCTCGACCCTGCAGTCGATGCCCTCCTTCTCCGCGGCCTTGCGGATGGAGCGCACGTACCAGGCCGTGCCCTCGTCGTCCGTTGGCACCACGACCGCCAGGGTCGGCACGATGCCCTCCCCGCGCAGCCGCGCCGCGTCCGCGGCCACTTCCGCGCGGATGGCCGAGGCGACCGCGCGCCCGTCGATATCGCTCATGCCCGAATCCTCTTCGCCACGATCTGCATGATCGCCTCTGCCTGCACCTTCGCCTGGAGCGCCTCGTTGAGCGTGCTCGCGAGCCGCTCCCGCTCCGCCGGGTCCTTGATCGCGACCACGTTGATGTCGACGTTCAGCGCCGCCGACTCCAGGGCCGACTTCGCCGCCGAAGCCGCCACGGCCACATCGGAGAGCACGTTCGGGTTCGACCCGTCCAGCACCCGGCCCGACAGCTTGATCACCTCGGCCGACACCCGCGCGACCGCGAGCGGCACCGCCGCGGCCGCGACCAGGCCCGCCTGGATCGCCGCGGTCCGCGCCGCCTTCTCCTCGTCGGAAGCCTTCGGCAGCTTGTAGGCCGCGATCACACCCGAGAACGCCTCCGCGTCGTCCTCCGCGAGCTGCAGCGCCTCCAAACGCAGCCGCTCCGCGTCGGCCAGGGCCTCCCGCATCACCGCGTCATGCTCGGCGAACTTCGGATTGCCGATGGTCAGGTTGCACACCATGGAAACCAGGGCAGCAGCCGTGGCCGCGCTCATTCCCGCCGCCGCGCCGCCGCCGGGCGCCGGAAGCTCCGAGGCGAGGTCGGTCAGCCAGTCTTCAATAGTCGTCTTGCGCACCCGGCCAGCCTAGACGCGGCACTAAAGGTGGGATGTCTGCGCTCGTCCCGGTGTGTCGCGCCGCCCGCCCCGCGCCTGCGCCTCCCGCTCCGCGCCTGTGACGGTTCACCCCTTGAGACACGCAAATCATCGTGGTGGCCCCGCGCCGCCGCCACGTACCATTACCGCGTGAACCGCCAATGGCATGACCTGCGAAACCCTGGCCTCGTCCCCGTCGTCGCCGACGCGGAGGAAGCCGAGCGCTATCAGCTCGACGCCTGGCGGAACCTGCCCCGCGAGCAGGTTCCCCCGTGGGACGACTACGCCGAGGTCGAAGAGGTGACCGGCGTGCTCGCCGCCGTCCCGCCGATCGTCGCCCCCTACGAGGTCGACCACCTGCGCGAACGCCTCGCCGAAGTCTGCGAAGGCCGCGCTTTCCTCATGCAGGGCGGCGACTGCGCCGAGACGTTCATCGACAACACCGAGCACCACGTGCTCGCCAACATGCGCACCCTCCTGCAGATGGCCGTCGTCCTCACCTACGGCGCCTCGCTCCCGGTCGTCAAGGTCGGCCGCGTCGCAGGCCAGTACTCCAAGCCGCGCTCGGCCGCGACCGACTCGCTCGGCCTGCCCGTCTACCGCGGCGACATGTTCAACTCGCTCGAGGCGACCGAAGAGGCCCGCGTCTGCGACCCGCAGCGGATGATCCGCGCCTACGCGAACTCCGCCGCCACCATGAACATGCTCCGCGCCTACCTGCGCGGCGGCCTCGCCGACCTCATGGCCGTCCACGACTGGAACAAGGACTTCGTCCGCACCTCCCCGGCAGGCGAGCGCTACGAGGCCATCGGCCGCGAGATCGACCGCGCCGTGCGCTTCATGGCCGCCTGCGGCGTCGAGGACGAGAACCTCCACACCGCCGAGGTCTTCGCGTCCCACGAGATGCTCGCCATCGAGTACGACCGGGCCCTCACCCGCATCTACAACGGCAAGGCGTACGCCCTCTCCGGCCACATGCTGTGGAACGGCGAGCGCACCCGCCAGCTGAACGGCGCCCACATCGACTTCCTCTCGCGCGTCGCCAACCCGGTCGGCTGCAAGATCGGCCCGACCGCCACGCCCGAGGGCGTCGTCGAGATGTGCCAGAAGCTCAACCCGGAGAACATCCCCGGGAAGCTCGTCGTCGTCACCCGCATGGGCCACAAGAACGTCCGCACCGCCCTCCCCCCGATCATCGAGAAGGTCCAGGCCGCCGGGTGCAAGGTCGTATGGCAGTGCGACCCCATGCACGGCAACACCTACGAGTCCGCCTCCGGGTACAAGACCCGCGCGTTCGACCAGGTCGTCGACGAGGTCCTCGGCTTCTTTGAGGTCCACCGCCAGACCGGCACCCACCCCGGCGGCATCCACATCGAGCTCACCGGCGAGGACGTCACCGAATGCGTCGGCGGCGCCCAGGAGATCCGCGACGACCAGCTCTCCGACCGCTACGAGACCGCCTGCGACCCGCGCCTGAACACGCAGCAGTCGCTCGAACTCGCCTTCCTCGTCGCGGAGATGTTGCGCCACTAAAGAAAAGCCATAGAGTGAGCGGATGAGCGCTCACGATCTCTTCCTCCTCGGCGGAGTGTTCCCCGGCATCGCGCCGGCGGCGGCACTCCGCCGAGTCGTCTCCTATGCGCAGCAAGCGGAAACGGCCGGACTCGACGGCGTGTGGACCGCCGAGCACCACTTCATCGAGTACGGCGCCAGCCCCTCCGCGACCCTCATGGCCGCCCACCTCCTCGCCGCCACCGAACGAATCCAGATCGGCACCGCCGTCGCCGTCCTCTCCAACCGCCACCCCGTGGCCCTCGGGGAGGAGACCGCCACCCTGGACGCCCTCGCCCCCGGCCGCTTCCGCCTCGGCGTCGGCCGCGGCGGCCCCTGGATCGACCTCGACGTGTTCGGCTCCGGCCTCGACCGCTACGAACGCGGCTTCGAGGAAGGCCTGACGCTCCTGACGCGCTGGCTCTCCGGCGACGCCGAAGTCGCCCACACCGGCGAGTTCTTCGACGTCCTGCCCGTGCGCGTCATGCCCCCCGGCACCGGACGGCCCGTCTGGGTCGCCGCCACCGGCGAAGGCACCGCCCGCCTCGCCGGCCGCCTCGGCCTACCGCTCCTGCTCGGCATGCACGCCCCCGACGAGGACCACGTCGCGCTCCTCGCCGCCTGGCGGCGGGAGACTGAGACCGCCGGGTTCGATCCCGAAGCGGCCGAACACGTCTCGACGCACCTCGCCCAGGTCGCCGACCGGCCCGCGACGGTCGATGCGCTCCGGTCCTCACTGACCGAGCTGCTCACCAGGGGCGTCGGCCAGTACGTCAGCCTCAAACCCGGGCGCGGCACGCGGGACCACGCCGCCTACGTCGACTGGATGATCGAACGCCACGCCGTCGGCCCCGCCGACCACGTCGCCGAACGCCTGGCGAAGTCCGCCGAGGCCACGGGCGTGCGCAGGCAGCTCCTCATGGTCGAGGGCATCGGCGACCCGGAGGCAGTGGGGGACAACATCGCCGCCCTCGGCGAAGTCCTCAGTAAGGCCGGTACGGCGCTGGCAGAGGACTCTGCGGCGGCAGCCCCCTGAGCGGGTCGCGGCCCTTCTGGCGGAACCACTGGTTCGCCGAACCCGTGAACAGGCAGATGAGGGTCACGAGAGGCATCGCGAGGCTGAGCAGCGTCCAGATCAGCCGCGACCCGTCAGCGGGCGCGCCCGCCTGACTGCTCGCCTCGAAACCCGTGTAGATCCCGACGAAGCCGGTCACGAACGCCAGCAGCATGACCACGATCGTCGTGATTTGCGCCCACCGGCGGCCCGCGCCGATCTTCACCGCGAGGATGCCGAACAGGATCACGAGTGCGATGGTCGCGGCGATGACGACCGTGACCACGGCCGCGAGGTCCTCGAAGCCCTTCGAGACGTCCTCGTCGAACTCGAAGTCGCTGAAGTTCAACGCCTCCGACCAGAACAGCGCAGTAAGACCGCCACCCGCCCCGCAGCAGATCAGAAAGGAGAACTGCAGCCACAGCATCACCTGAGCGGCAGTGACAGTGCCAGGTTTGCGATGCAGCAGTTCGGGGGGCAGGGGAGTAGCGGGCGGCGTATACATGGGCGGTCCTCCGGAGGCGGGTCCGCCCAGTTTAAGCGGACTCATCCATCCGATCCGCCTCGCTGCTGTTGAACCAGCGGCGGCCTTCCGGGCCGTAGACGCACCGCAGAACGATTGCCTGGACGATGAGCGAAGGCGCGGCGGCGATCGCGGCGACCAGTGCGAATTCCAGAGAGAACACTGCCAGTGTCGCAACGGTCACGGCTGTGAAGCTGGCCAACACTGCTGTACCGATGATGATCGTGGTCCTCGCCCGCCGATCCGCCCGGCCGGCCCAGCGGTTGGTGAAGTAGGCGTAAGTGAAGATCGCAGCGAAGCCGACGGCCCACGCCCAGTAAATCGCGATACTGGAATCCTCATGCCAGCCGAATTGATCGATAGGCCATCCGATCGCGATAGCGAGCGGAATCCCGAATGAGCAGTTCCCGCAGAGCATCACCAGCGCGACTTGCCAGCCGGTGAGAATTCGCACCTGGGCAATGACCTTCGGCCAGTCAGGACTGGGCACAGGCCGAACCAGGATCGGCATTTCGGGATCGGCCGTGATCCTCTTCGGCCGGCGGCCGGGGGCTGTTGGATCTTGTGAAGGCATTCTCATTCCCTCTCCTCAGGCGGGGCCGCGACGAGGAAGGTTTCCAGTTCGTCTCGGGGATTCGTGAGCCAGGCTTTCGCCGAGGGGGTCTGCAAGCCGATGACGGTCATCGCCTGCGATGCAAGGGACGGCACGGCGGTGCCGATGGTGTAGCCGATCCACGGAACATCGAAGCCCTCGGCGACCGCGATGTACACACAGAAGGCGATCACCAAGAGCGCGGAGCCGGCCGACAAGGCGGTTGCGGTAGTCGCGGCCCATCGCCGTCGTTCTTCGATGCGGCGGGTGATCCAGACGTTGAAGAGGATCACGTAGGCGAGCGACGGAACGACCACGAGCCAAACGAGGAGCGTGTGCAGGGCTTCGGGCAGCAGGGTGACGATGGCCGCGACCGCATACAACCCGAAGGCAGGGATCCAGGCCGTCGCGGGCGCGATGCCGCAGCAGACGAAGACGAACGGCTGCAGCCAGATGCCGACCTGGGCGGCAGTGACAGCACTCGGTTTCGGCATCCTGGGATCGGTCGCGGGGTCTGGGGCAGGGGGCGTGGGGTTCATTGGGGTCCGTTCGCGAGATTTAATTGAACGTGTTCAAGGTTGAACATGTTCAATTTAGCTCGGCCCGATCCTCGGCTGGAAGAGCGGAGCGCTGTGAGCTGCGCCCGTCTCCTGGCGGGCAAACGGAAACGGCCCCGCGCATGCGCGGGGCCGTTCGGGTGGTGCGGTGGTCAGGGGCGGAGGGCGAAGCGGATGGCTTCGAAGACTGTTTCGTCTTGGTAGTGGAAGTTGTGGGCCTGTAGGGCTCCTGGTTTGATCCTTGCTCCTCGCAGCATTTCTATGGCTGCTTCGCCCGCTACGAGTTTGACCGCCCATCCCGGGATGATCCAGGGGGTCGGACGGTGGAGGGCCGCTCCGAGGGCCCTGGTGAACTCGCGGTTGGTGGCGGGGGTGGGGCCGACCATGTTTACCGGGCCGCGCACGGACTCGTCCTCGATTGCGGTTACGGCCGCGCCCACCCAGTCGCGCAAGGAGATCCACGGCAGGTACTGGCGGCCGTTACCGAAGCGGCCGCCGAGGAAGCACTTCCACACCGGTACGAACCGGTCGAGCAGCACGCTGTCCGGGCCAAGCACGTGGCCGGTGCGGAGCTTGACTACGCGGGCGCCTGCTTCTTCCGCCGGGGCGGTCGCCGACTCCCAGTTCAGGGCGAGGCGTCCGAGGAAGTCCGTCGCCGCAGGAGTTGATTCATCGACCTCGACATCTGCGCGGTCGCCGTACCAGCCCGACGCCGAGGCGTTGACCATTACCGGGACCTTTGCCGCCGCGACCGCTTCGGCGAGCACCTTGGTAGGGATGACGCGGCTCGTCTCGATGCGCTTCTTGTAGGCGGCGTTCCAGCGCTGGCCGCCGACGTTGACGCCGCAGAGGTTGACCACGGCGTCGACGCCGTCGAGGATCTGCGGGTCGAGGGGGCCTTTGTAGGGGTCCCAGAGGATCTCGTTCTCCTCGTCGGGGCGGTGGCGCACGAGCCGCACGAGGTCGTGGCCCTCGCCCACGCTTTCGAGGGCGTCCATCAGGGGCTTGCCGAGGTAGCCGCTCGACCCGGCGATGACGATCCGCATGCTTACAGCCTATGGCCTCGGCTCGCGGTACCAGTCTTGAACCTGGGCGCGGAGGTTCGGGGCCTGCAGTTCGGCGTTCTGCTGGATCGCGGCGAGGGACTGCGCGGCGAGGGCCCGGCGCCATTCGAGTTCGGCGCCGCGCATGGCGGTGTCGATCGCGCAGGGCGCGCGGAAGGCCGAGGGGGGCTCGTCGCCCCAGACGCCGTGCTGGCGGATCTCGGCGCACTGGAACGCCTCGGCGGGGCCCTCGATTGCGGTCAGGACGTCCATGAGGGTGATGTCCTTGAGGCCCTTGGCAAGGCGGAAGCCGCCCTTCTTGCCCGCGGTGGAGGTGAGGATGCCGGCTTTGACGAGCGGTTGGAGCTGCTTGTTGAGGTAGGCGGGCGGCAGGCCGTACCCGGCGGCGAGCCGGGCGGTGGAGACGGGCCCGTCGGTGCCCATCCAGTCCAGGAGCAGGCAGCAGTGCGCGGCCCATTCGACGCCTTCGCTGATCTTCATAACCTCGATCTTAGCTGTCCTGGTTTGAAGGAGGATTCGATGTCCAGGCCCCTGTTGCGATTCCTTATCTGGACGTGTAATATCTAGATATGAGTTCCGGCGAGGGCCGGAACGCCCACTGGAGGAGATCCCATGAGCACCGCACCCGTCGTCGCCCGCGCCGCCACCGCCGAGCGCCTCGCGCACGCCCAGCAGTCCGTCATGACCCTGCTCGCCGACTCCTCGCAGACCGGCGGGGCGCTCTCGGTCCACCGCTCGACCTTCCCCAACGGCGGCGACGGCGCGCCCTCGCACTTCCACACCGGCACCAGCGAATCGCTGTTCGTCATCTCCGGGAAGCTGCAGGTGCTCACCGGCGATGAGGTCATCGTCCTGGAAGCAGGGGACTTCGTGACGATCCCGCCGGGCCTCCCGCACGCTTTCGGCGCCGTCGCCGGGCACGACGCTGACGTGCTCGCCGTCTTCACCCCGGCCGCCGACCGCTTCGACTACTACCGCCTGCTCGAACGCGTCAACCTGGGCGAGGCCGACCCGAAGGAGATCCCGGCTTCGGGGCAGCAGTACGACAACCACTACGTGGCGAGCGAGGCCTGGCAGCTGGCCCGCGCCTAGACGCCGAACGGCCGCAATCCGGAAGGATTGCGGCCGTTGCGGTATCGGGTCCTAGAGGCCCAGCCTGCCGAGGTTCAGGCGGCCGAAGCGGTTGCGCCACGGCACGTCCGCCTCGATGCCGGCCATGACCGAGCGCTGCAGGGTGTTGTCCTGCGGCAGGTCCCCGACCGGGGTGTCCTCGGGGCGTCCGAAGACGAAGCGCCACAGGTCGGACCGGTTGCCCGCCGGGTCGCCCGGGCCCTGCAAGTCGAAGAGCTCGCCGAAGCCGGGGATGTTGGACCGCTCCGGCAGCCAGTCGCGCAGTTGCGGGTCGAGCAGCCACGACTCGCACATGAACACCATGTCCTCGGGCCCGTCGTAGCGGTCGGGGAACACGGCCGGGAAGTACTCGAGGGCCCATTCGACCGAGTCGCGGACCGCGTCGAGCGTGAGCGGCCCGCCTTCGCCGCGGATGTGCATGCCCACGAACGGTTTCGGGTCGGGCCCTTCGACGCAGAACTGGAGCCGCCCGAGCTGGTAGAGCGCGCCGCGCACGTGCCCGGTGAACCAGTAGGCCGCGTCGAGGCCCGCGCGGCCGTAGATGCGGCGGTTGAAGCGCAGCTTCTCGCCGATGTCGGCGAGCACTTTGCGTGAGAGCTCCTCGTCGATGCCCCGTTCGCGGTGGAACGCGAGCATGTCGGGGACGGCCGCGAGCAGCGGGTACAGGCCCAGCAGCGGGTGCGCCTCCGGGGGCTTCGGCCAGGTCAGCCATTTGCGCCCGCCCATGTCGGCGGCGATCGACTGGTAGAGGCGGTCGGCGGTCGATCGCGCGTCGGGGTCGAGCGCGCCGAGGGCCTTCGCGGCCTCGTCGGCGTCCTCGGTCTCGGCGCCGCACCAGTCGAGGAGGAGTTCGCGGACGTCGGCGGCGTCGGGTTCGGGGTACGCCTTCACGGCGCCGGGCAGCGGCAGGTCCTGAGTCACCGGCCTATGTCACCACGCCCGGCCCCCCGGCGGCAACATCGGGTCGGTCACCTTAGTCTGGGCCCTGTGCGACGGTTGCTGACGCCTCCCTGGATCGTCCTCCACTGCTTCGCGGTGGTGTTGACGGTCGCTTTCGGGCTGCTCGCCTGGTGGCAGCTCACCCGCGCCCAGGGCGGCAACGCCATCAGCTGGGGTTACGCCTTCGAGTGGCCGCTGTTCGCGGTCTTCACCGTCGCGCTGTGGATTCGGCAGATGCGCCTGGAACTGCGCAAGGATCGCCCCCAGGAGCCGCGCCGGGGCAAGCCCGAGCCGCCGCCGATGACCTCGCCGTTCGAGCCGGGGATCATTGCGGCTCGCCGCAATGACCATGAGCTCAGCCTCAAGGCCCGGAACACCGAAACCGAACCCGCACAGGGGAGCCACGCATGAACGCCGCTCTGAAACGCTTCCGGATCGTCGCCTGGATCGTCGGCACGTTCCTGATCCTGCTCATGTTCGTCGCGATGCCGCTCAAGTACATCTGGAACTACGACGCGATGGTCCAGGCCATCAGCCCGATCCACGGCTTCTGCTACATGGTCTACCTGGTGCTCGCCTTCCACCTCGCCCAGCAGGCGGGCTGGAAGTTCTGGCCGCAGACCGTGGGCCTCATGCTCGGCGGCACCGTTCCGGTCGCGTCGTTCTTCGTGGAGCGCTGGGCGCACCGCAAGATCCTCGCCGAGCACCCGCAGGCCGCCGACCCGAAGGTCCGCACCGAAGAGACCGTCTGATCCGAGACGTGAAAAAGCCCGGCGAACTCGGTTCGCCGGGCTTTCTCGCTATGTCAGGCCTGGAGGTACGACCCGGACTTGAGCGTGTCCCAGTCGAGGCTCCAGGTGGTGAAGCCGTCGCCTTGCGGCACGTCGAGGCCGGTGTTCCGCACGATCACCGGGTCGCCCCAGCGCACGAAGTTGTAGATCCACTCGCCCATCTCGTCGGAGACGTTGATGCAGCCGTGGGAGCCGTTGGAGACGCCGAGCCGGTCGGTGGCCCACGGCGCGCCGTGGATGAACTGGCCCGAGAAGGTCAGGCGCATCGCCCACTTGACATCGGTGTCGTAGTCGTACAGGTCGGAGACGAAGTTCGACTCCTCCTCGCGGCTCATGATGATCATGGTGCCGGAGTACGAGCGCGTGTCGTTTCCTTCGGTCTCCCTGGCGCCCAGGGAGATCGGGATGGTCTGCACGACCGAGCCGTCGCGGTAGGCCTTCATCTGCTTCGTCGAGTCGTCCGCTTCGAGGTAGCGGGACTCCGAGTCGATGCTGAAGTTCGTCCCGGCGTCGAACTCGCCGTAGCTGCCGTCGCCGATGTCGAGGCCGCCGATGCCCAGGCGCACGTTGACGGTGGTGTTCGGCTGCCAGTACTCCTTCGGCCGGTACTCCAGGGCCCGCCCGGTGATCCAGTACCAGGAGCCCTCCTGCGCCGGTTCGGAGGTGACGAAGAGGCGCCGCTCGACCGAGGCCCGCAGGTCCTCGGGGACCTCGTGGTCGGTGAAGCGGAACGCGAGGATCGCGCCCATGCCGACCGTGGAGCCCTCGCCGGGCAGGTAGTTCTCGATGCCGACCCGGTTCCCCGGGGAGGCGATCGTGGTGAACGTCGAGGTCGCGGTGGCGGTGAGGCCCGCGGCGTCGTCGGCGGTGACCGTGGCCGTGTAGGCGGTCTCCCACGCGAGCGGGTCGGTGGGGACCCAGGTGGTCCCGTCGGGGTGCATGGCGCCCGCGACTTCGGTGCCCGCCGCGTCGGTGAGCTTGAACTCCTTGAACTCGCCGGACTCGACGGTCCAGGCGATCTCAGTGGCGGCGGTCGCGTCGGCGGCGCCGTCCGCAGGGGTGATCTGCACCTTGGCGGCACTCTGGGGCGCTTCGGAGGTCGCGTCGTCGCCGCCTCCGTCTTCGCCGATGGTGCCCGATTCCTTCGTGCAGGCCGCGGCGGCGATACCCACCACGGCGAGGCCGCCCGCGGCGAGGGCGCCGCGGCGGGAGAGGGAGGACGGTCCGAAGCTCATGGGACCACGGTACACAGGGACGTCGACACGGCGTCTACTTCGCACCTGTGACCTATACGGCCGCAGGTCAAAGCAACCGAATCCGCGCCTAGCGGATGCTCAGGTGCACGTGGTTGGTGTGGTCGGAGTTCGGCTCGCCGCCGGCGCCCGAGTAGGACTTCCAGCCGTCGCCCGGCATCCAGATCTGGCGGTACCAGATCACGTACTGCACGCCGAGCGCGTCGGCGTTCTCCACGAACCAGGCCGCGAGGTTCTGGCCGTAGTCGTAGTCGTCGCCCCCGGCGTCCCCGCCGAAGCCGTCGGGCTGGGCGGCGAAGTCGCAGGCCCGGCCCTTGCCGTGCTCGCCGAACGAGGACACCCGGTAGCACTTCACATACCGGGTGAAACCGACGATCTGGGCCTGTTCGAGGGCGTGGAGGGTGCGCGGGCTGAGGCAGCCCTCGGTGGTCGGGTCGTCCTCCGAGCAGCCCTCGTACGGCAGCGACCCGTCCGATTCGCGCGGCGCGGGCTCGGCAGCGGGCGCGTCGGACGCGGTGGGGCCGACCGCGTCGTCGCCGCCGGAGGCCGCGAGCTCGCGGGCGGCCTCGTCGCGGGCGTCCTCCATCTCGCCGGCGGTCTGCTCCTGCTCCTCGATGTTGTCGGCGAGGGTCTGGCGGGTCGCCTCGATCTCCTGGAGCCGGGTGATCAGCTCGTTGAGCCGGTCGGCGCGGGACTCGCCGAGGAACTGCATCAGCTCCATGGCGGCGATGGCGTTCTGCGGGTCGCCCGAGGACATGAGCGCGGCCGTGGACTGGAGGTCGGAGGTCGTGGACGCGATGTACGCGTACTCCTCGAGCTCGAGTTTGAGCGCGGCCGACTCGGCCTCGGAGTCCTCGAGCTCCTGCTCGAGGTCGGCCTGCTGCTGCTCGAGGGCGTTCAGCTCGTCCTGCGCGTCGAGGTAGGCGGCGATGGCCTCGCTGAGCGCGCCTGAGGCGCCTTCCTCGCTGTCCTGCGCTGAGGACTGCGAGGCGGGCGCGACCAGGAACACCACGCCCGCGAGTGCTACGACGGGGAGCGAGAGGACGCGCTTGGCGCCGCTGAGGAACGATCGCGGGCCGCGGACGCGCGCGGGGGAGGAAGTACCGGCGTTCAAGGCGTGAGGGTCCTTCGGTTGCTCGGAGCCGAGTGGACGGGATGGTCGGCGTACAGCCTAGAACGGGAGGATTCCTCGGGCGCATCGGGTCATTCCGGATGACCGCAGGTAGTCGCGGGGCTACGGGGTTCGCCCCGCGCTATGGCGTGGGTAACTCACGGGCCGTTCATCTTCGTTCCGCCTGCTAGGATTGTTCAAATCTGAACCAGGTGTCCGAGACCGAGGAAGGAGGGCCCATATGGGCGCGGGAGACTTCGAGAGCCGCTGGCTCGCCCCCGACGTGAACGCCGTGTGGACCCGATTCCTCCACGTCACGCACCGGCTCGAGCACCACATCGACCGGCGGCTCCAGGAGCAGCACGGCATCACCCACACCCAGTACGAGATCCTGGTGCGCCTGGCCGACAGCGACGAGCGCGCGATGCGCATGAGCGACCTCGCCGACCGCATCGTCACCGCCAAGAGCGCGGTCACCTACCAGGTCAACAAGCTCTCCGAGATGGGCCTGGTCGAGCGCCGCAAGTGCGGCCGCGACAACCGGGGCATCTGGGTGCACCTCACCGAGGCCGGCGCCGAGCGCCTGGAGCAGGCCGCGCCCTGCATCCTCTCGCTGGTGCGCGAGCTCTTCCTCGACGCCCTCAACTGCGACCAGTCCGCCGAGCTCGACAAGCTCCTCGGCACCTGGTCCGACAATCTCGACGAGCACGACCGCAACCCGATCCAGTACCCCGGCCACGAGGGCCTGGAAGCCGCGTAACCGCTTTCGGTGCGCCCCGCCGGTGTAAGGCTCGCAGACGGTGCGTACCGGTGTAGGGTCAGGCCGTGCCGAGCTTTCCGCGTCCTGAGACGACCGTCCCCTACCGCATCGACGGCCTGGCCGACCTCCTCCCCGCCGCCGGGGAACTCGGCTTCGCCGTCACCGGGGTGAGTCTCGCCGCCGACGCCGTCGAGCCCGGCGACCTCTTCGCGGCCCTGCCCGGCGCCAACCGCCACGGCGCCGAATTCTGCGCCCAGGCCGCCGAACGCGGCGCGGTCGCCGTCCTCACCGACGAACGCGGCGCGACCCTCGTAGGAGGCCTGCTCCCCGTCCTCGTCACCGCCGACCCGCGCACGCTCACCGGCGAGGTCGCCGCCCGCGTCTGGGGCCGCCCCTCCGAGCACCTCAACCTCCTCGGCATCACCGGCACCAACGGCAAGACCTCCACTGCTTATCTAGTGGAGGCCGGGCTTGCGCACGCCGGACGCACCACCGGCATCATCGGCACGGTCGAGACCCGCATCGCGGGCGAGCGCATCGAATCCGCCCGCACCACCCCCGAAGCCCCTGAGCTGCAAGCACTCCTGGCCGTCGC
The DNA here is from genome assembly GCF_055586545.1 of Glycomyces sp. NPDC050141. NCBI lineage: Bacteria > Bacillati > Actinomycetota > Actinomycetes > Glycomycetales > Glycomycetaceae > Glycomyces > Glycomyces sp. NPDC050141. Next base: position 51,218 of record NZ_JBVJHZ010000026.1, read on the forward strand.
CCGCGAGAAGGGCGTCACCGACGTGGTCATGGAGGTCTCCAGCCACGCCCTCGTCCTCGGCCGCGTCGAAGGCTGCCGCTTCCGCGCCGCCGGGTTCACCATGTTCGGCACCGACCACCTCGACTTCCACGCCGACCTCGACGACTACTTCGACGCCAAGGCCCGCCTCTTCGACGGCCGCGCCCAGGTCGAGATCCTCAACGCCGACGACAAGCGCGTCGCCGTCCTCGCCGACCGCGGCAACCTCCAGTTCTCGCTCACCGATTCGGGCGCCGACTACTACGCCTCCGACATCGCCACCGACGGCTTCACCCAGCGGTTCCACCTCAAGACCCCAAGCGGCGCAGGCGAAGGCCTCGTGCAGATGCCCGGCCGCCACAACGTCGCCAACGCCGCGCTCGCCGTCGCCCTCCTCGAAGCCGCAGGCCTCGACACTCCGACCGCTCTCGCGGGCGTCGCCTCCTGCACCGGCGTGCCCGGCCGCATGGAACTCGTCTCAGGCGACAACCCGGTACGCGGCGTCGTCGACTACGCCCACAAGCCCGAGGCCATCACCGCCGTCCTCGAAGCGCTCCGCGACTCCACCCCCGGCAAGGTGATCGCGATCCTCGGCGCCGGAGGCGACCGCGACCGCTCCAAGCGCCCCCTCATGGGCGCCGCCGCCGCACGCGCCGCCGACCTGGTCATCGTCACCGACGACAACCCCCGCAAAGAAGACCCCGCGCGCATCCGCGACGAGGTGGCGGCCGCTGTCCAGGGCGTGCCCTGCCGTAATATCCCAGGGCGGGAAACCGCCGTCAAAGAGGCCGCCGCGCTGGCCGCGCCCGGCGACACCATCGCCCTCCTCGGCAAGGGCCACGAGACCGCCACCGAGACCGCCGAGGGATTCGTCGCCAGTGACGACCGGGTACTCCTGGCGAACGCGCTACGCGATGCCGCCAATGGTGAAACCGTCGCACGACGTTGAAGCGTGATAGTCCCGTAAAGCGAACGCACCCACAACAGGAGGAGACCGCCGCGTGATCCCCATGAGCCTGGCCCAGGTCGCCGCCGTCATGGACGGCAAGCTCAGCGAGACGGCCGATCCCGAAGCGGTCGTCACCGGCGGCGTCGAGTACGACTCCCGCAAGGCCGGGCCCGGCGGACTGTTCCTGGCGATCCCCGGCGACAAGGTCGACGGCCACGACTTCGCCGCCAAGGCCGCGGCGCAGGGCGCGGTCGCCACGGTCGCCACCCGGCCGATCGACTCGCCCGCGATCTACGTGGACAACACGATCGACGCGCTCACCAAGCTCGCCAAGCACGTCGCGGCGGCCTCGAAGGCCGTCATCATCGGCGTCACCGGCTCCAACGGCAAGACCTCCACCAAGGACCTCATCGGCCAGCTCTGCGCCGACCTCGGCCCCACCGTCGCCACCGAAGGCAACTTCAACAACGAACTGGGCCACCCCTACACCGTGTGCCGCGTCGAACCCGACACCGAGTACCTGGTCCTCGAACTGGCCGCGCGCGGCCTCGGGCACATCACGCAGCTGTGCGAGATCGCCCCGCCCACCATCGGCGTCGTGCTCAACGTCGGCATCTCCCACCTCGACGGCTTCGGCTCCATCGAGACCACCGCGAAGGCCAAGAGCGAACTGCCGCAGTTCCTCGGCGCCGACGACACCCTGTTCGTCAACGCCGACGACCCGCGCGTCGCCGAAATGGAAGGCCTCTCCAGCGCGACCGCGTGGCGCTACGGCGTCCGCGAGCCCGCCGAGATCACCGCCGCCGACATCGACCCGCGCGACGGCCGCCACGCCTTCACCCTGGTCACCCCCGACGGCGAGGCCCGCGCCGAGCTGGAACTGTGGGGCGACCACCACGTCTACAACGCGCTCGCGGCCGCCGGGGTCCTGTGGAAGCTCGGCCAGACCACGGAGAAGATCGCCGAGGGCCTGTCCCGCGCCGGCCGACTCTCCGAGCGCCGCATGGACGTCTTCACCCGACCCGACGGCACCACCGTCATCGACGACTCCTACAACGCCAACCCCGCCTCGATGGGCGCGGCCGTCCGCACCCTCGGGCAGCTCCCCACCGAGGGCCGCCGCATCGCGGTCCTCGGACTCATGGCCGACCTCGAAGAGCAGAGCGAGGACTGCCACCGCCGCCTCGGCGAGCAGGCCCGCGAAGCCGGCCTCGACGAGGTCATCGCCGTCGGCGACGGCACGGAACCCATCGTGGACGGTGCCGAAGGCGTCACCGCCACCCATGTACCCGATCAAGCCGCAGCCATCGCGCTGCTGCGCAGCCGGTTGCGCCCCGGCGACGCCGTCCTGGTGAAGGGCTCCCGATACCGGACCTGGGACGTCGCCGACCACCTGCGCGCCAAGGAGGACAAAGACCAGTGAGAGCCGTAATCGTCGCCGCGTTCGTGGCGTTCGCGCTCACCATGGCGCTGACACCGCTCGCGGCGAAGCTCTTCCGCCGCCTCAAGGCCGGGCAGCCCATCCGCACCGACGGCCCCCAGACCCACCTCGCCAAGGCCGGCACCCCCACCATGGGCGGCGTCGTCTTCATCTTCACCACGGTGCTCGCCTACGTGGCCGGCCACCTCGTCCTCATGGCCCTGCCCGAAGCGGTCGACGGCGTCACCTTCAACCGCCCCACCGGCTTCACCGCCACCGGCATCGTCCTCATCGGACTCTTCGTCTCCTGCGGCTTCGTCGGCTTCATCGACGACTGGCTCAAGATCCGCCGCAAGCACTCCGGCGGTATCTCCGGCCGCGCCAAGGTCCTCGGCCTCACCATCGCCGCCATCATCTTCGGCACCCTGGCCGTCTACTACACCGGCTCGATCGACACCAAGGAGATCTCCGAGACCGTCGCCACCCCCTACCTCTCCTTCACCCAGGACCTCGGCGAGATCCCCCTGACGAAGATCGGCATGGTCATCCTGATCGTCCTCCTCGTCAACGCCACCGCCAACGGCGTCAACCTCACCGACGGCCTCGACGGCCTCGCGACCGGCGCCTCGATGATGGCGTTCATGGCGTTCATGATCATCGGCTTCTGGGAGTACCGCCACTGGTGCGGCGGCGCCCAGCCCGCCGACAACCTCTGCTACGACGTGCGCGACCCGCTGGAGATCGCCCTCATCGCCGGTGCCGCCGCCGGGGCCATGTTCGGCTTCCTGTGGTGGAACACCTCGCCCGCCCAGATCTTCATGGGCGACTCCGGGTCCCTCAGCCTCGGCGCGCTCATCGCCGGACTCGCCTTCGCCTCCAAGACGATCCTGCTCCTGCCGATCCTCGGCGCGCTGTTCGTCATCACCACCGCCAGCGTCATGATCCAGGTGACCAGCTTCAAGCTCACGGGCCGAAGAGTGTTCCGCATGTCGCCGATCCAGCACCACTTCGAGCTCGCCGGATGGTCCGAAGTGACCATCGTCGTCCGCTTCTGGATCATCTCGGGCATCGGCGTCGCCATCGCCCTCGGCTTCTTCTTCGCCGACTTCCTGCGGATCGCGGGGTAGGGATGTCCATAGCCGACAACGTCCTCGTAGCCGGGGCCCGCGTCGCCGGGGCCGCCTGCGCCGACGTCCTCCTCGACCGCGGCGCGAACGTCACCGTCTACGACCGCGCCGACTCCGAACGGCTGCAGGCGCTCGCCGCACGCGGCGCGACCTGCGTCGTCGCCGACGCGTTCGACCCCGCGCTCCTCGACGGCGTCGAGCAGGTGGTGCTCTCGCCGGGCTTCCCGCCCCACCACCCGATCGCCGAGGCCGCGGCCGCACGCGGGATCGAGACCTTCTCCGAACCCGAACTCGCCTGGCGCCTCAGGGAACCCGGGGCCGCCCGCTGGCTCGCCGTCACCGGCACCAACGGCAAGACCACCACCACGACCATGCTCGCCGCGATGCTCGAGACGGCCGGTCTGCGCACCGCCGCGCTCGGCAACATCGGCGTCCCGCTCGTGCACGCCGCCAACGGCCCCTTCGACGTCATCGCCGTCGAGCTCTCCAGCTACCAGCTCCACTGGTCTTCCACGCTCGCGCCGACCGCCGGGGCCGTGCTCAACCTCGCCCCCGACCACCTCGACTGGCACGGCGGCTTCGACGCCTACGCCGACGCGAAGGCCGCCGTCTGGCGCGGCGGGCAGGCCGTCGTCAACCTCGACGACCCGTCCGTGGTCGCCCTCGCCAAGCACGCCGCAGCCGAGGTCACCGGGTTCACGCTCAACCACCCCGAACGCGGCCAGTTCGGTGTGGCCCTAGGGTTCCTGGTCGACTACACCGGCCCCGAGCCGGTCCAGATCTGCTCGGTCGACGACGTGCACCCCGCCGGGTGGCACAACGTCGCCAACGCGCTCGCGGCCGCCGCGCTCGCCCGCCAGGTCGGCGTCACCCACGCCGACATCGGCGAGGCGCTGCGCAAATACGTGCCCGAGCCGCACCGCAACGTCACCCTCGTCGAGCACGAGGGCGTCACCTGGGTCGACGACTCCAAGGCCACCAACCCGCACGCCGCCGCCGCCGCGCTCGCCTCCTACGACTCCATCGTGTGGGTTGCGGGCGGCCAGCTCAAAGGCGTCGACGTCGACGGCCTCGTCGCCCAGTACGCCCCGAAGATGCGCGGCGCCGTCCTCATCGGACAGGACCGTGAGCTCGTTGCCGACGCGCTGGCGCGACACGCCCCGGGCCTCCCCGTGGTGGTCCTCGACGGCCAGGACGATGCGGTGATGACCGAAGTCGCCGCCCGCGCCGCCGCGATGGCCGAACCGGGGGACACGGTGCTCCTGTCCCCGGCCGGGGCCTCCTACGACATGTTCACCTCCTATGCGCACCGCGGCGACGCGTTCGCCGCCGCAGCCCGGGCCCTGATCGAGGGTGAGGCCGGGTGAGGAGCGGGTTCACCGAGTTGCTGCGCGGCCTGCTCGACCGGCCGCTCGCCTCGTACTACCTGCTGCTCTCCTCCTCAGCGCTGCTGCTCACCATCGGGCTCGTGATGGTCTTCTCGGCCACCATGGTCGAGTCCTACGAGGCCACCGGGAACGCGTTCGCGGTGATCCTCCAGCAGGTCGTGTGGGCCGTGGTCGGCCTCGTCTGCTTCTGGGTCGCCCAGCGCCTGCCCTCGCGCACCTACCGGGCCGTGTCTCGCCCGCTCCTGGTCGTCGCGATCCTGCTCGGCCTCGTCCTGGTCGTCATGTCGATCCGGCAGAAGCAGCAGGAGGCCGCGGGCGGCGAGTCCACCGGCGGCCTCGCCACCGACCAGCTGTGGATCGACCTGGGGCCCTTCCAGTTCCAGCCCGCCGAGATCGCCAAGTTCGCGCTCCTACTGTGGGCCGCGGACTCCCTGGTGCGCCTCGGCCCGCGCATCGCGTCGTGGCGCGAGCTGGCGATCCCGATGTTCCCGATCGCCGGGCTCCTGCTCATCATCATCGGCTACGCCGACCTGGGGACGATGCTCATCATCCTGGCGATGTTCCTCGGCCTCCTGTGGGCTTCGGGCGTGCCGCTGCGCATCCTCGGCGTGCTCGTCGCCATCGGCCTGCTCGGCTCGGCGGTCCTCATCGCGTTCGAGGGCTACCGGATGCAGCGCATCATCTCGTTCGCGCGCCCGGAGGACTTCGCGGACTCGTGGGGCTACCAGGCCATCCAGGGCTACTACGCGATCGCGGACGGCGGCTGGTTCGGCCTCGGCCTGGGCGAGAGCCGCCAGAAGTGGGACTGGCTGCCCAACGGCCACAACGACTTCATCTTCGCGCTCATCGCCGAGGAGCTGGGCGTCGTCGGCTGCCTGGTGATCCTCGCGCTGTTCGCGGTGCTCGTCTACACGGGCTTCCGGATCGCGCGCCGCTCGGACGACCCGTTCCGGGCGCTCGTCGCGGGGGGCGTGACGATCTGGATTGCGGGCCAGGCGTTCATCAACATCGGCGGCGTGCTCGGGCTCATCCCCATGACCGGGGTGCCGCTGCCGTTCATCTCCGACGGCGGCACGGCCCTGGTCGTGATCCTCGCGGCCGTCGGGATGCTCGCCGGGTTCGCACGTGCCGAACCCGACGCCGCCACGGCGCTGCGGGCCCGCAACCCCTCGCGTCTCGTACGCTTGCTGTGGGCCCCCCTGCCGCCCGCACCCCGCTCCGAGTCCGACCCGGAGCCCGTCAAGAAGAAAACTACGACCAGAAAGACATGACGTTGCCTCAGCTTCGATCGGTCGTCCTCGCCGGCGGCGGCACCGGCGGCCACATCTACCCGCTCCTGGCCTACGCCGACTGCCTGCGCCGGCACGACCCCCACATCCGCGTCACCTGCCTCGGCACCGAGAAGGGCCTGGAGAACGACCTCATCCCCAAGGCGGGGTACGACCTGCGCAACGTCCCGGCCCACCAGCTGCCGCGCAAGATCAACCTCGACCTGCTGCTCACCGCGCCCCGGATGCTCAAGGCCATGAAGGCCACCCGCGACATCATGGACGAGGTCCAGGCCGACGTCGTGGTCGGCTTCGGCGGCTACGTCGCCGTGCCCGCCTACCTCGCCGCGTGGCGCCGCAAGACCCCCATGGTCATCTTCGAGTTCAACGACCCGCCCGGGGTCGCCAACAAGATGGCGCTCAAGTTCAGCGACAACCTCGCGCTCGGCTTCCCGCACCTGCCGCAGGCCTCGCCGATCCTCGCCGACGGCACCATCACCGGCGTGCCGCTGCGCCCCGAGATCGCCCACCTGGACCGCAATGCGATGCGCGCCCAGGCCTGCCAGTACTTCGGGCTCGACCCGCGGCGCCCCGTCCTGTTCGTGTACGGCGGCTCGCAGGGCGCGGCCTCCATCAACAACGCCGTCTCCGGTGCGGCCCAGGCGCTCACGCACCGCGGCGTCCAGGTCCTCCACATCACCGGCGCGCGCCGTGAAGAGCCCATCCACATCCCCGAGGGCCTGCCCGTCCCGTACCGGACCCTGCCGTACCTCGACCGCATGGACCTCGGCTACGCCGCCGCCGACATGGTGCTCGCCCGCGGCGGCTCCATGACGGTCGCGGAGGTCTCCGCGCTCGGCGTCCCCACCGTCTTCGTCCCCATGCCCTGGGGCAACAAGGAGCAGTACCGCAACGCCGGCCCCGTCGTGGACGCGGGCGGCGCGATGTTCTGCGACGACGAGAACCTCAACCCCTCCTGGATCGAGGCCAACCTCATCCCGGTCATCACCGACCCGCACCGGGTCGCCGCGATGTCCCGGGCCTCGGCCGCGTTCGGCAGCCGCACCGGCGACGAGGCGCTGCGCAACTACACACTGAAAGTCCTGGAGCAGGCATGAGCGACGACCCCAACGACCTGACGAGCCCCATCGACGAGGGCGTCACCGCTGAAGACCTGGGACGCGTGCTGTTCATCGGCGTCGGCGGCGTGGGCATGAACGGCCTCACCCGGCTCTACGCCACGCGCGGCCTGCCGGTCTCCGGCTCCGAGCTGAAGGACTGGCCGAGCCTGCCCGAGCTCGAACGCCTCGGCGTCACGCTCCACCGCGAGCACGTCGCGTCGAACCTCGACGGCATCGACACCGTCGTCCGCTCGACCGCGCACAACGACGAGCACCTCGAAGTCGCCGAGGCCCGCAAGAGGGGCATCCGCGTCTACCACCGCTCCGAGGCCCTGGCCGCCGCGATGACCGGCCGCCGCTCGATCGTCGTCACCGGCACGCACGGCAAGACCACGACGACCGCGATCATCACGCAGATGCTCGCGCACGCCGGCCTCGATCCGTCCTATGTGAACGGCGGCGAGAACATCGGCGCCCACACCGGCGCCCACGGCACCGGCGAGTACTTCGTGGCCGAAGCCGACGAGTCCGACCGCTCGTTCCTGCGCTTCCGCCCCGAGATCGGCATCGTCACCAACATCGACGTCGACCACCTGAACACCTACGGCGACATGGAGTCCCTCACCGAGGCCTTCGAGCGCTTCTGCCGCAACACGGACAAGGACGGCCTGCTCGTCCTGTGCGCCGACAACCCCGGCACCCTGAAGCTCGCCAAGAAGCTCCGCGCCGAGGGTCGCACGGTCGCCACGTACGGCTTCGCCGACGGCGCCGACATCCAGCTCGGCGAGGTCGAGTCCACGAAGGACGGCGTCGACTACACGGTCCTGTACCAGAACCAGGTCCTCGGCCGCTTCCACCTCCCGATGCCCGGCAAGCACATCGCGCTCAACTCGGCCGTTGCCATCGCCGTGGGCCTGTACGTCGGCCTCGAACCCGAGGCGATCGCCGAGGGCATCGCCGCGTTCGGCGGTGTCAAGCGCCGCTTCGAGAAGCGCGGCGAGAAGGACGGGTACGCGGTCTTCGACGAGTACGCGTACCACCCGACCGCGATGACCGCCGCCGTCCAGACCCTCAAAGAGGTCGCGGCCCCCGGCAAGCTCGTCGTGGTCTTCCAGCCCTACCGCGTCTACCGCACCATCGCGATGCGCGACGACATCGCCGGGGCGCTCTCCCTGGCGGACAAGGTCGTCGTCATGGAGATCTTCGGCCCCGGCGAGGACGTCCCCGAAGGCGAAGGCGGCCAGGCGCTCCTGGACGCCGTCACCCTCCCCGACGGCGACAAGGTCTTCGTCCCCGAATGGGACGACGTGCCCGCCGCTGTGAAGGCCCTCGCGCAAGAGGGCGACGTGGTCGTCACCATGGGCGCCCCGCCCGTCCAGCTCATGCCGGACGACCTCCTGCGTTAGCTACCGAAAGCGAAGGGCCGCACCCGTTCGGGTGCGGCCCTTGAAAACCGTGCCTTAGTCCCAGGCGGCGCCGTTGCGCCAGTAGCCCATGAACGCGCCGCACTCCTTGGGGAGGCCGAGCTCCTTGCGGACGGTGAAGCGGAGGGTCTTGACGACGCCGGTCTCGGCGGCGATCCACACGTAGGCGTCGGACTGGGCGACCTCCTGCGGTGCCTCCCAGATCATCTCGTCGTCGTTCTCGTCGAACTGCCCGGTGTTCGCGAAGTCCATGGCGCGGGCCGCTTCGGTGACGGCCGGGATCAGCCGGTCGCCCCAGACCGCGCCGCCGCGGGGGAGCCACACGACCTCGACGTCCTCGGGTGCGTCGATGTCGAGCACGTCGGCTTCGTCGGGGACTTCGATGAACGCCTTGCCGCGCGCGGTGATCGGGAGGTCTTCGAGGATCGCGGCGATCGCGGGGGCGGCCGTCTCGTCCCCGGCGATGAGGAGTTCGGCGCCTTCGGGGGCGCGGAAGTCGACGCCGCCGTGCGGGCCGTCCCAGCGCGCGTCAGGGCCCAGCAGCAGGAGGTCGTCGCCTACGGCCGCATCACGGAGCCACCGCAGCGCGGGGCCGCACTCGTCCTCGCTGCGCGCCTCGTGGACGACCATGTCGACGTCGACCTCGCCGAGGGCGCGGCGGACCGCGCGCACGGTGTAGGTGCGGACGCCGCACTGGTCCTCTTCGGGGAGGGCGCGCAGCTCGGAGTACCACCGCTCGCTCGTGGGCATCTTCTCGAAGCCGCACGCGGCGGCCGGGAAGATGAGTTTGAACCGCTGGTCGTAGCCGTTGTCGGCGAAGTTGACGAGGGTGTCACCAGTGAACGTGACGCGTATGAAGGAGGGGCTCAAGCGCTGCAGCGCCCGCACTGTCACGGGGAACAGCTCGAACGGCCGGACGGTGTCGGTCTGTTCCTCGGTCTGCGTCGCCACGCGGCACTCCTTCTCAAGAATAAGGTTTGCCTAACCTTATCCGAAGGGTCGGGCGAGCCGCCACCGCCGAACGACCGGGACGTGGAATCATCGACCCATGCGCGGCCCAGAGAACACGTCCGAAGCCGGCCCCTGGCGGCTCGTCCACGTGGTGCGCCGCAAACTTCCCAACCGGCGCTTGAGATGGATCTCCATCGGCGTCCTCGCCGTCCTGCTGCTCGCCTTCGTGATCGTCTGGACCACACCGCTGTTCGAGGTGAAGCGGATCGAGGTCACCGGCACCTCGGTGCTCACGCCCGAAGAGGTCGCCGCGCTCGGCCGCGACTCGGTCGGCGGCTCCGTGCTCGGCGCCGACCTCGACGGGATCGCCACCGCCGTCGCCGCCCTCGCCCCCGTCAAATCCGTCGAGGTCACCCGCGCCTGGCCCGACGCGGTGAGTGTCGCCGTCACCGAACGCGAGCCTTATATGGCCGTTCCGGTGGGTGACGAGACTTTTCTCATGGTCGATTCCGAAGGTGTGGTATTCGACGAGACCGACGCCGCTCCCGGAACTATTTGGAGGGTCGAGCTCGCCGAGCCGGGTCCCGACGACCTCGCCACGATCGAGACCCTCATAGTGCTGCAGGCACTCCCGGCGCACCTCGCCGACGAGGTCGAACACGTGGCTGCGCCGTCCCCCGCCGGCGTCACCCTGTATCTCGAAGATGGACGGACGCTCCGGTGGGGCGACGGTTCCGAAAGCGAGCAGAAAGCCGAGGTCGCCGATCGATTGTTGGCCGGGGGGTACGAACATGTCGATGTCAGCGCACCAGATGCCCCCACTGTGAGTTAGCGTTAAGGGGGGAGCGGGTGTGCGCGCACATCCGTTTGCCGTACCCAGGGCCGAAGGGGAAGGAAGGCAGCAGCGATGACACCACCGCACAACTACCTCGCCGTGATCAAAGTCGTTGGAGTCGGGGGCGGCGGCGTCAATGCTGTCAACCGGATGATCGAGGCGGGCCTCAAGGGCGTCGAGTTCATCGCCATCAACACCGATGCGCAGGCGCTCTTGATGAGTGACGCCGACGTCAAGCTCGACGTCGGCCGCGAACTGACCCGCGGCCTCGGCGCGGGCGCCAACCCCGAAGTCGGGGCGAAAGCCTGCGAGGACCACCGCGACGAGATCGAGGAAGTCCTCAAGGGAGCGGACATGGTGTTCGTGACCTGCGGCGAGGGCGGCGGCACCGGCACCGGCGGCGCGCCCGTCATCGCCAACATCGCCCGCAAGCTCGGCGCGCTCACCATCGGCGTCGTCACGCGGCCCTTCGCCTTCGAAGGCAAGCGCCGCCAGACCCAGGCGGTCTCGGGGATAGACGATCTGCGCAACGAGTGCGACACGCTCATCGTCATCCCGAACGACCGGCTGCTGCACCTCGGCGACCGCTCCATCTCCATGATGGACGCGTTCCGCCTCGCCGACCAGGTGCTGCTCTCCGGCGTCCAGGGGATCACCGACCTCATCACCACGCCCGGCCTCATCAACCTCGACTTCGCCGACGTCAAGAGCGTCATGAGCGGAGCGGGCTCGGCCCTCATGGGCATCGGCTCGGCCCGCGGCGAGAACCGCGCCGTCGAAGCCGCCCGCGCCGCCATCGAGTCGCCGCTGCTGGAGCAGAGCATGGAAGGCGCCCGCGGCGTCCTCCTCTCCATCGCAGGCGGATCGGACCTCGGCCTGTTCGAGATCAACGACGCCGCCGAGCTCGTCTCCGACTGCGCCCACACCGACGCCAACATCATCTTCGGCGCTGTCATCGACGACGCCCTCGGCGAAGAGGCCCGCGTGACGGTCATCGCCGCCGGGTTCGACGTCGAGGACGAGGCCGAATTCGAACTGGCCCAACCGAGCCGCATCTCCGCCCTGCCCGAGCAGAAGCCCGAGCCGGTGCGCGAGACCAAGCCCGAGCCCGAGCGCGAGTCCGGCAGCGGCAAGGTCCTGTTCGACGACGTCGACGTCCCCGCCTTCCTCAAAGACGGCTTCTAGCGGCGACGGACCGTCGAGACACCGCGTCTCGGCGGCCGTCGTCCGCCCGCGCCGCCCCGCCAAGCCAGACCGCTAGGACCTTCGCTCTTGACCACCCAGTCGCGCCGAGACCGGTTGCGGGACAACCTCGACCGGACGCGCGAAGCCATCGCCGCCGCGTGCGCCGACGCGGGCCGCACCCCGGACTCGGTCCGCCTCATCGCCGTCACCAAGACCTTCCCCGCCTCCGACGCCGCCCACCTCGTCGCCCTCGGCCAGACCGACCTCGGCGAGAACCGCGACCAGGAGGCCGCCCCCAAGGCCGCCGAACTCGCCGCCGCGGGCCTGGAACCGGTGTGGCACTTCGTAGGCCAGCTCCAGCGCAACAAGGCCAAGTCCGTCGCCGCGTACGCCCACTGGGTCCACTCGGTCGACCGCGCCCCCCTCGCAACCGCCCTCTCCACCGCCGCCGCCGCCCACGGCCGCAACCTGAACGCACTCATTCAGGTGAGTCTCGACGGCGACACCTCCCGCGGCGGCACGCCCGTCGCAGGACTCGAAGCCCTCGCCCAGGCCATCGCCGCCGCCCCCGCGCTCACCCTCAAAGGCGTCATGGCCGTCGCCCCCCTCGGCTGGGACCCCGCCGAAGCCTTTGCCCTGCTTGCCGAGTGCTCCAAGACGGTCCAGCACACCGACCCCGGCGCCACCGAGGTCTCCGCAGGTATGAGCGGCGACTACCGGGCCGCCATCCGGGCAGGGGCCACAATGGTCAGACTGGGCAGAAACGTGCTCGGCGAACGTGAACCGATGGCGTAAGGTGTGGGGCAGCAGTGGCACGATGCCGTACGACGACGATTGACTAGTCGGGCAAAAACACATCCGTGTAAGGAGTCGGCGCTAGGATGAGACCGCGTACCTGACTCAACAGGGGCGGCCCGAGGAGGGAGCACGATCGATGGGCGCGATGCGGAAGGCAGGCATCTGGCTCGGCCTCATCGAGGACGAGGACGATCGCGGCTACAACAGCGGCTACGAAGAGACCGACGAGTTCGCCGAGGAGCAGCAGCAGCAGACGGCGGCCCCCCAGCGGGTCCGGGGCGCCCAGCGCACCACCGGCCGGGTCGGCCGGGCCGCGTCCGACGAACGCCCCGTCCGCCAGCTCAACCGCGGCTCCGGCTCGGTGACCCCGCTGTCCTCCCGCGAGAACGGCCGCGACACCGGCCTCCGCGAGACCGGTGCCCGGGAAACCCTGACGCGCGACAACCTCGCGCTGGCCGAGCCCGCCACGGTGCGGCCGGTACCGGCAGCGGACGACCCGCACGCGAACTACCGGATCACGACGCTGCACCCGACCACGTACAACGAGGCGCGGACGATCGGCGAGCGGTACCGCGACGGCACCCCGGTGATCATGAACCTCTCCGAGATGGAGGAGGCCGACGCCAAGCGCCTGGTCGACTTCGCCGCGGGTCTCATCTTCGGCACCCGGGGTTCGTTCGAGCGGGTGACCAACCGCGTGTTCTTGCTCTCGCCCCCTCATGTTCAGGTAACGGCGGAGGACAAGGCCAAGATCGCCGAGGGCGGGTTCTTCAACCAGACCTGATCCGAGGGATACACTGCGAACCGTGAACCTGGCACTGCAGCTGATCTATCTGGCGCTCTTCGCGTTCTACCTCTTCCTCCTGGCCCGTCTGGTGTGCAGCGTCGTGGTGCAGTTCTCCCGCCGCTGGGAGCCCGGACCGAAGTCCGCGGCCCTCCTGGAGACCGTCTACAGCGTGACGGACCCTCCCCTGAAGGGGTTGAGGAAGGTGATTCCGCCTCTCAGGCTTGGTACTGTATCGATTGATCTGGCGTTCCTCGCGCTGCTGCTGATCACGTGGATCCTGATGGACCTAGTCGTCGGGCGAAACATCTCCTAGCAGCGCTTGGCGGGGGTGCGAGACACGGTTATCGTGTCGAGTGGCCTTGTGCGCCAGGCGAACAGCTGAGAAGGAGTTTCGAATGCCGCTGACCCCAGCCGACGTTCACAACGTCACGTTCAAGAAACCCATGCTCGGGAAGCGCGGATACGACGAGGACGAGGTCGACGGTTTCCTCGATGAGGTCGAGCGGGAGCTCGCACGCCTCAGCGACGAGAACGGCGAACTTCGCGCACAGCTCGAGAGTCTCCGCGCCGGTGCTCCCCCCGGGGCAGCCGACCACGCCGAGATGGCCGCCGCACTCGACCGAGTGCAGCGGGAGAAGCACGCTATGGAGCAGCAGCTCCAGGAGCTCGACGCCGAGCTGCACGGGATGCACCAGGAGATGGTGGCCTCGCAGCAGCAGGCGCAGCAGCTCCAGCAGGAACTGGCCCAGCGCGGCCCCGAGCAGGCGGCCCCGGCCCCTGCTGGCGGCGGCGAGCAGGAGGCCCTGCGCCTCCTCATGGTCGCCCAGCGCACCGCCGACGAGCACCTGGAGGACTCCCGCCGGGAGGCCGACACCGTGCTCGGCGAGGCGCAGCGCGAGGCCCAGTCGATGGTCTCCGAGGCCCAGCGCGAGGCGCAGACGATGGTCTCGCAGGCGCAGCGCGAGTCGAAGTCGATGATGACCGAGGCGCAGCGCGAGTCGAAGGCCCTCCTCCACGACGCCCAGCGCGAGTCCGAGTCCATGGTCACCGAGTCGCGCGCCGCGGCCGAGGACCTGGTGGGCCAGGCCCGCGACAAGGCCGAGCGCATGGAGATGGAAGCCGAGCAGGAGCGCCAGAAGGTCATCGGCCAGCTGGAGGACTCCCGTTCGTCGCTGCTGAAGAACATCGAGGAGCTGAAGACCTTCGAGCGCGAGTACCGCACTCGTCTGAAGCTGTACCTCGAGAGCCAGCTGCGCGACCTCAACGGCCAGCAGGGCCGCACCGAGGACGAGGGCTTCGAAGAGGCCCCGCAGCAGGCGTCCCCCAACGATCGCACCGGTGCCAGGTCCGCGTTCGTGATGCAGGGCGGGCGCGGGTAACACCCCTCCCGCTCCTCCCCGGGACACCCTCCTCCGGTCGGCCCGAGGCGCACGGTTTCACGAACGAGCAGAATCGTTGCGCCGGGCCATAACCTGAACGGGGATCGCCTCGTTAATCATGGTTGAGCGGGTGAGGGCGCGGTTGCACCGCCGCCCTCACCGCCGCACCATGCTTCAACGATGCCGCGGTCCCCGCAGGGGGGCCGCGAAGGACCGCGCGAGGGCCCCGCTACCTTGCGCAGGGGAGGAATCGACGTGATCGTCAGCAGCCTGCTGATCCTCGTCACCGCGGCGGTCTTGCTGGTTATTGGCATGATCTCCGGGAACAACCAGTTGCTGGTCTCGTCCATCGCGGCGAGCCTGGCCGCAGGCATAGCCCTGTACGTCGGGATTCGCGGTCGCGGCGCCCGGCGCCCCCGCGTCGCCTCGCGCCGCGCCGACCTCGACCGGTCGCCGCGCAGGCGCGTGGACGACGACGACACCCAGCAGTTCCGCCGGATCGGGGCGGACGACACCCCGACGACGGAGATGCCGCTGCTCGAAGGCAAGGTCTTCGAGTCCATGGACTACGCGGTGGACCGCGACCCCGAACTGCGCTTCGAGGACGTCCCGCCGCGCCAGGCCCCCGTGAACCGCCACCGCGCCCCGGAGTCCACGGCCGACGAGCCGACCGAGCAGCGCATGACGAGCATCGAGTCGGCGGCGCTCATGCGCCTCGACACCGAGGTCGCGGTCGTCGACGGCCGCCCCCGCTTCCACCACTCGGCCTGCGCGCACCTCTCGGGGCGCGACCACGAGCCGCTGGCCGTCTCCGAGGCGCTCGAACTGGGCTTCACGCCGTGCGCGATGTGCGAGCCGGTGTCGCGCCTGCTCCTGGTCCCCACGGCCGGGCGCTGACCGGGGGCGTTCTTGGCAAGGGATTGCTTTTCGCACGGCGCTTGCGGCCCCCGCGCTTGGTAACGCGCAGTCCGGACACAAGTTCTCGAAGTAATTGACCTACTTGCAGGACTTGCGTATCCTGTGTGCTCAACTGCGCGGCAGGACCCCGCCTCGGCGGGGCCTGACGCGCAGTGTCCTCGTTTCGACGAGGCCGTCACGAGTACGCGATTTCGGGAGCCGCGATGCCGAACACCCGATACGGGCCGCAGCCGCGGCGCCGCCGTGCTCTGACGCGACCGGAACCCGAGCCGACATACCCCTCCAGAGGCGCGTCATGACTGCAGCGAAGAAGACCCAGAAGCAGGCCCCTGCGAAGAAGGCGGCCGTGAAGAAGGCCGCGGTGAAGAAGGCCGCCGCCAAACCGCCGGCGGCGAGCGCCGCGAAGAAGACCGCCAAGAAGGCCGCGAAGCAGGCCCCGCCCGCCCCGGCCGCGGCGGCATCGGCCGAGGAGGCCGAGGCGCAGCAGCTGCGGACCGAGAGCGAGCAGGCCGAGCTGCGCGCCGCCCTGAAGGAGCGGCTGGACGAGCTCGTGGAGGAGCAGCAGCGCTACAGCGACTCGATCGTCCTCGCCCAGCGGGAGCGGTTGAGCGACACCGCCGGGGACGACCAGGTCGACTCCGGTTCGAAGACCGTCGAGCACGAGCACGAGGTCGCCGTGGCAGATTCGCTCTCCGAGCGCATCCGGCAGGTCAGCCACGCGCTCGAACGGCTCGACGAAGGCACTTACGGCTTCTGTGAGCGCTGCGGTAAACCGATCCCGGCGGCGCGGTTGGCCGCGTTCCCGTCCGCTACCCTCGACGTCGGTTGCAAACAGCTGGAGGAGCGACGCTGAGCGAGGACACGCAGCCCGAGGCCGGCAACGGCCCGGGGCCCGACGAGAAGACCCCCACCCCTGAGAAGAAGCCCGCACGTCGGCCTGGGCTGATGATCGCGGCGCTGCTCATCGCGGCCCTCGCGATCGGGCTGGACCAGTGGACGAAGAACCTGGCCGAGGCCAACCTGGACCCGGCCGATCCGGTGCGCATCCTGGGCGGCCTCGTCTACCTGGACCTGACCTGGAACTCGGGGGCGGCGTTCAGCCTCGGCACCGACTACACGTGGATCTTCACGACCATCGCCTCGGCGGTGGTGGTGTTCCTGATCGTGCTGTCGAGCCGGATCGTGTACCCGGTGTGGGCCGTCGCGATCGGGCTGGTCCTGGGCGGCGCGGCGGGCAACCTCTTCGACCGGTACTTCCGGGAGCCGGGCTTCCCGAACGGGCACGTCGTGGACTTCATCAGCGTGTTCAAGCCGGACGCGCAGGCGTTCCCGATCTTCAACATCGCCGACTCGGCGCTGTGCTGCGGCGTGGTGCTGATCGTGCTGCTCGAGCTGACCGGGCGCGGGTTCTCCCCTGAAGCCCGCAAGGGCGAGAAGAAGAAGGAGGCCGCGGCATGAGCGACACCGCCGCGCGCCAGACCCGTGCGCTGCCGGTCCCCGAGGGCTTCGAGGGCGAGCGGATCGACCAGGTCGTCTCGCGCCTCCTCGGCCTGTCCAGGACGGTGGCCGCCGAGCTCGTCGCGGCCGGCGACGTGACCGTGGACGGCGCTCCGTGCCAGACCAAGTCCGAGCGCGTGAGCGCCGGGGCCTGGCTGGAAGTGGTGCTCCCGCCGCCGCCGGAGGACCTGCTGGTCCGCTCGGTCGAGCCGGTCGAGGGCCTCGACATCGTGTTCGACGACGACGACATCGTGGTGGTCATGAAGCCCGTCGGGGTCGCGGCGCACCCGAGCCCGGGCTGGACGGGCCCCACGGTCACCGGCGGTCTCGCGGCCGCCGGGTACCGGATCTCCAGCCACGGACCCGACGAGCGGCAGGGGATCGTGCACCGCCTCGACGTGGGCACCTCGGGCCTCATGGTCGTGGCCAAGAGCGAGGCCGCCTATTCGGAGCTCAAGCGCGCCTTCAAGGAGCGCCGGGTCTCGAAGCGGTACCGCGCTGTCGCCCAAGGGCACCCGGACCCGCTGTCGGGGACGATCGACGCGCCGATCGGGCGCCACCCGAGGCACGACTACCGCTGGGCCGTCGTCGCCGACGGCAAGCCGAGCGTCACGCACTACGACACGATCGAGGTCTTCCCCGGGGCGTCCCTCATGGACATCGGGCTGGAGACCGGCCGCACGCACCAGATCCGGGTGCACTTCTCGGCGCTGGGGCACCCGCTCGTGGGCGACGCGACGTACGGCGCGGACCCGACGATGGCGGAGCGCCTGGGCCTGACCCGGCAGTGGCTGCACGCTTACCGGCTGGAGTTCGTGCACCCGACGACGGGACGAACCGTCACCTTCACGAGTGAATACCCCGCCGACCTGGAATTGGCACTGGCGCGGTTGCGGGACGACTCCTAGGGAGCCTCTAGACTGGGTTCTAGAAAGTCGCTGTCGACGCCCGCCGCACTGTCGCTCCGGGCGTAACGCACGCCTCACCCCCGGGTCCTCCGGCCCGCGATTCGCAACGGGCCTTGAGGGATCGTCGTGATCTAATAGTCGCGGGTGGTAATGGATTCCGGTAGGGGCGGCGACGCTCCAGTCGGCTTGAGAGCAGCTGCGAGTCCGCGGCTCGGCCCGCCCGAGAGGAGGTTGTGGGTGAACACGCCCGAAGCTTGGAACAACGACCGGTCAGACGGTTCCCGTTGGCAGAAGCTCCTGGGGCGCGGTCGCGGCCGCGCCGGTGGCGCGCAGCAGACCCCGACGCCCCCGCCGCGCGAGTCCTATCCGCCGTCACCGCCCGTGGGGCCCCCGCCGGGGCAGCCGCACTACTCGGTGCCGACCGCGGGCCGCCGTCCTCCCGTCGCCACGCAGACGCCGCCGACCGCCGCGCAGTTGGCCCGCCCGCCCCAGCAGGGCCTGCCGCCGCAGCCGCGCCGCCAGCAGCACACCGAACCCAGTCCCGTCGCGCTGCAGCGCCTGCGCCGCGACCTGGGCCGCAGTCGCGTCATCGCGTTCATCAACCCCAAAGGCGGCGTGCACAAGACGACCGCCACCGTGCTCTCGGCGGCGGCGATGGGCACGGCCCGCAACGGCGGCGTGATCGCATGGGACGACAACGAACTGCGCGGCACCCTGGGCCTGCGGGCCGGGTCGGCGCGGCACGGCCGCACGATCCGCCACCTCGTGGAGCACCTCGACCAGGTCGAGGCCGCCGGGGTGCACCTGCCCGAGCACCTGGACGAGTTCCTGCGCCACTCGTCGGACGGCTCGTTCGACGTGCTCGCGGGCGACGAGGACCCGAAGCTGCAGCGCCGCCTCGACCCGACCACGGTGCTGCGGGTGCTCGACATCCTCACGCGCACGCACGGGATCGTCTGCATCGACACGGGCAACAACGTGGAGTCCCCGAACTGGCGCACCGTCGTCTCCTCGGTGGACCGGCTCGTGGTCACCACGGTGCCCCGCGAGGACGCCGCGTTCTCGGCGGACTGGATGCTCGACCACCTCGAAGAGGGCGGCTACGGGAACCTCGTGAAGAACGCGGTGACGCTCCTGTCGATGCCGACCCCGAACCCGGGGCCGCTGCTGAACGACCTGCAGCGGCACTTCTCGCAGCGCACGCGGGCGTGCGCGGTCGTGCCGTACGACCCGTCGCTCGAACCGGGCGCGAAGATCGAGTTCTCGGCGCTGCGGCCCGAGACCCGCGCGGCGTGGTTCGAGGCCGCCGCGACCATTGTCGACGGTTTGTGACCGAGGCGTTCCGCAGCGTCGCTCCCGTACATCAGTGACGGGTGCGGGCGGCGCTGTGGCAGGATTCCAGGCGTGACTGACGACGCCGAACGCACCGTGAACCTCCGTCCGGACGCCAGTGCGAGCGGCGAAGGCGCTCCTGCAGCCCCAGGTGAAGACCCCCACGGCAGTGCTTCCAGGGACGGTGCTTCGCACCTCTACGGCAGACCCGCCCGTTCGCAGCGGACCATCGGCCGCGACCTCCTCGCCGCCGGGTTCCTCGCCGTCGTCCTCACCGCGCTCGGCCTCCCGGCCGCGATGCTGTGGCAGATCGTGTCCCCGCGCGTGGAGTTCGTGGTGGTCGAGGCCGGCTGGGCCTCCGTCGAGTCCTACCCGAGCGGCTACGTCGAGGGCGACCTCATGTTCGCCGCGATCGGCCTCGGCCTCGGGATCTTCGCCGCGATCCTCGCCTGGACCGCGATGCGCGGCAGCCGCGGCCCGATCCAGCTCCTCGGCCTGGTCATCGGCTCGATCGGCTGCCAGGTGGTGGCGTGGAAGATCGGTGCGAAGGAGTGGCAGCACTTCTGGGACTCGGTCGAGCGCGCCCCCGTCGGCGCCCACATGTGGCGGCCGCCGTCGGTGCTGTTCACCGCGCTGGACCCCGCCGCGGCGTGGGCGGCGCTGAAGGTCGGCAACTTCACAACGGCCCTGGACGCGCTCCAGCTGGGGGCCCTGGCGGTCATGGCCCTCGCCGCGACCTTCACTTACACCGTCTGCGCGGGCTGGTCACGTAGGCCCAGCCTTCGAACGGACGCTCCCGAATAGCGGTATGCCTTTTGACCTGGAAAGCCGGGCAACTACGCTTGGACCGTGCTCAGACGCATCGACCTTTCAGGAGAAGTACCCGGTTACTCGGCCCGCGCCCTGCGCGAGCTGATGCCGCGCGCCGCCTTCGACGTCAACGAAGCCCTGCGCTCGGTCCAGCCGCTGATCGACGACATCAAGCATCGCGGGACCGCCGCGGTCGTGGAGATCGTCGAGCGCTTCGACCATGTGCGTCTCGAGCAGCTGCGCGTCCCCGAGGGCGCGATCAAGTCCGCCGTCGAGGAGCTCGACCCGGACCTGCGCCGCGCCTACCAGACCTCGATCGACCGGGTGCGCACCGCGCACGAGGCCCAGCGTCTCCCCGAGGTCGTCACCGAGGTCGCGCCGGGCGGCACCGTCACCGAGCGGTACCTGCCGGTGGGCCGCGTGGGCCTGTACGCGCCCGGCGGCCTCGCCGTGCTCGCCTCCTCCGTGATCATGAACGCCGTCCCGGCCCAGATCGCCGGGGTCGGCTCGATCGCGCTCGCGTCCCCCGCCCAGAAGAACAACAACGGCCTGCCCGACCAGGGCATCCTCGCCGTCGCCGGGATGCTCGGCATCGACGAGGTGTACGCCGTCGGCGGTCCGGCCGCGGTCGGCATGTTCGCGTACGGCACCGACGAGTGCTCGCCCGTGGACATGATCACCGGCCCGGGGAACATCTACGTCACCGCCGCGAAGCGGGCCGTGCGCGGCCTCGTCGGCATCGACGCCGAGGCCGGGACCACCGAGATCGCCGTGATCGCGGACGCCCACGCCGATCCGGCGCACGTCGCCGTGGACCTCATCAGCCAGGCCGAGCACGACCCGGCGGCCGCCTCGGTGCTCATCACCGACTCGGCCGAACTGGCCGACGCCGTGGATGCCGAGCTGGAGCGCCGCGCGCCCGAGACCCGCCACTCCGGTCGCATCCTGACCGCGCTCGCGGGGGAGCAGTCGGGGACGATCCTCGTTGCCGACATCGACGAGGCGGTGGCCGTGGCCGACGCCTACGCCGCCGAGCACCTGGAGATCCAGACCGCGAACGCCCGCGAGGTGGCGCTGCGCATCCGCAACGCCGGGGCCATCTTCGTCGGGGCGTACTCGCCGGTGTCCCTCGGCGACTACTGCGCCGGGTCGAACCACGTGCTGCCCACGGGCGGTTGCGCCCGCCACTCGGCCGGGCTCAGCGTGCACACGTTCCTGCGCGCGGTCCACATCATCGACTACACGCGCGAAGCGCTCGCGGTCGTCGCCGACGACGTCGTGGCCTTCGCGAACTCCGAGGACCTGCCTTCGCACGGCGAAGCGGTATCAGTGAGGTTCGAATAGTGAGCGAGATCGAGAACCTGCTCCGCGAGGACCTGCGAGGGCAGTCGCCGTACGGTGCGCCGCAGCTCGACGTCCCGGTGCAGCTGAACACGAACGAGAACGCGTTCGCGATCCCCGAGGACGTGGCGGCCGTGATCGCCGAGTTCATCGGGCGCGAACTGCGCGGCCTCAACCGCTACCCGGACAGGGACGCCGTCGCTCTCAGGACCGACCTCGCCGCGTACCTCGGCCACGGCCTGACCGCCGACCACGTGTGGGCCGCCAACGGCTCCAACGAGATCCTGCAGCAGCTGCTGCAGGCCTTCGGCGGGCCCGGCCGCACCGTGCTCGGCTTCATGCCCTCCTACTCGATGCACCCGCTGCTCGCCCGCGGCACCGGCACCGGTTTCATCGATGCCGGACGCGAAGCGGGCTACACGATCAGCCCGCAGTTCGTGCGCGACGCCATCGCGAAGCACGACCCGGACCTGGTCTTCCTCGTCTCGCCGAACAACCCGACCGGGACCGCGCTCGACGCCGACGTCATCGACGCCGCCTACGAGGCCGCGCGCGGCATCGTCGTCATCGACGAGGCCTACGCCGAGTTCGCCCGCGACCCGCGCTCGACCGCGTTGGGCCGCTTGGAAGGCCGCAAGCGCCTCGTCGTGACCCGCACGCTCAGCAAGGCGTTCGCGTTCGCCGGGGCCCGCGTCGGCTACCTCGCCGCCGACCCCGAGCTCGTCGAGAAGCTCCTGCTGGTGCGCCTGCCGTACCACCTGTCGAGCATCACCCAGGCCGCCGCGCGCGGCGCGCTCGCGTGCGCCGCCCAGCTCCAGGCCGAAGTGGACGAACTCAAGCACCAGCGCGACCGGATCGTCAAGAACCTGCGCGCCAAGGGACTCCCCGTCGCCGACTCCGACGCGAACTTCGTGCTCGTCGGCGGCCTGAGGGACGCGGCCGCAGTCTGGAAGCTGATCCTCGACCACGGCGTGCTCATCCGCGACGTCGGCCTCCCCGGCCGCCTGCGGATCACCGCCGGGACCGAGGACGAGACCACCGCGCTGCTCGACGCCTTCGAAACGGCGATCGAGGAGCGACCCGAAATGTTCGACCTGCAGGAGCAACAACCGTGAGCCGCACCGCGCACATCGTCCGCACCACCGGTGAGACCAGCGTCGACGTCTACGTCGACCTCGACGGCACCGAGAAGACCGTCGACATCGCCACCGGCGTCGGCTTCTACGACCACATGCTCCACCAGCTCGGCAAGCACGGCGGCTTCGACCTCAAGATCGCCGTCAAGGGCGACCTCCACATCGACTCCCACCACACGATGGAGGACACCGCGATCGCCCTCGGCCAGGCCTTCGCCGAAGCCCTCGGCGACAAGGCCGGCGTGGTCCGCTTCGCCGACGCGTCCGTGCCGCTCGACGAGGTGCTCGCGCGCGCCGTCGTCGACCTCTCGGGCCGCCCGTACATGGTCCACGAGGAGCCGCTCGACATCGCCCCGATGATCAGCACGGACTACCCGACCTCGATGACCCGCCACATCCTCGAGTCCTTCGCGTACCACGCCCGGATCTGCCTGCACGTCACCGTGCTCCGCGCCTCCAACCCCGGCCAGAAGCCCGACGCGCACCACGTGATCGAGGCCCAGTTCAAGGCCCTCGCGCGGGCCCTGAAGTACGCCACCCGCATCGACGGCACCGACATCCCGTCCACCAAGGGCGTCCTGTGAGCTACGCCGGGCCGATCCTGCTCATGGCGCTCGCGGGCATCCTCCTGGGCGGCTCGCTGAGCCTGCGCAACAAGGAGAAGTACCCCGCGGCGATCATCGTGGCGGTGGTCGCCGTGGCCGCGTTCCTCGGCGCCGTCTACCTGATCTACGGCTAGGGGAGACCTCATGGCGAAAAAACCCAGTGTGGCCCTGTTCGACTACGGCTCAGGCAATCTCAGGTCCGCGTTCCGCGCCCTGGAACGCGCCGGGGGCGACGTCGAGCTCACCAGCGACCTCGGCAAGGCCCGCCGCGCCGACGGGCTGTTCGTGCCCGGCGTGGGCGCCTACGCCGCCTGCATGGAGGGCATCCTCAAGCACGGCGTCGACACGGTGATCCGCGAGCGCGTCGCCGCCGGGGCCCCGGTCCTCGGCGTGTGCGTCGGCGAGCAGGTCTTGTTCGAAGAAGGCGTCGAGCACGGCGTCGAGACCCGCGGCGTCGGCGTCCTCGAAGGCCGCGTCGAACTCCTCGACGCGCCCCGCATCCCGCACATGGGCTGGAACACCGTCGAAGCCGCCGAAGGCATGCGGCTCTTCGAAGGGATCGACCCCGGGGAGCGGTTCTACTTCGTGCACTCCTACGCGGCCAAGGCGGTCCCGCCGGGGGCGCTGGCGGCGATCGCGGTGCACGGCGAGCCGTTCGTGGCCGCTGTGGAACGCGGCAGCCTGGCCGCGACCCAGTTCCACCCCGAGAAGTCCGGCGACGCCGGGTACGCGCTCCTTTCCAACTGGATCAAGGGATTGAAATGACCGAACTCCAACTGCTTCCGGCCGTCGACGTCACGGGCGGTAAGGCCGTTCAGCTCGTCCAGGGCGTCGCCGGTTCCGGCAAGGCCTACGGCGACCCGATCGAGGCCGCCCTCGAATGGCAGCGCCAGGGCTCGGAGTGGCTGCACCTGGTGGACCTCGACGCGGCCTTCGGGCGCGGGACGAACCACGAGCTGCTCGCCGAGGTCGTCTCCAAAGTGGACATGAAGGTGGAGATCTCCGGCGGCATCCGCGACGACGAGACCTTGAAGCGCGCCTTGGACTCCGGGGCCCGCCGCGTCAACATCGGCACCGCCGCCCTGGAGAACCCGGAGTGGTGCGACCGCATCTGCGGCGAGTTCGGCGACCGTGTCGCCATCGGCCTCGACGTCAAGGGCGGGCGCCTGGCCGCGCGCGGCTGGACCCGCGAGGGCGGCGAGCTGTTCGAGACCCTGGAGCGCCTGGAGCGCGCCGGGTGCGAGCGGTACGTCGTCACCGACGTGAACAGCGACGGGATGCTCTCGGGCCCGAACCTGGACCTGCTGCGCTCGGTCTGCGAGGCCACCGACAAGCCGGTGATCGCCTCCGGCGGCGTCTCCTCGCTCGACGACCTGCGGGCCCTGGCGGGCCTCACGGGTATCGGCGTCGAGGGCGCCATCGTGGGAACGGCGCTGTACGAGCGTAACTTCACGGTCGCTGAGGCGTTGAACCTGTTGAAGGGAATGTAACCACTAGGAGGCGCGCATGGCATTGGTCGAACGGGTACCGGAGACCGGGCCGTGGGCGCAGCTCTACGGTTATTCGCGCGCGGTCGCGGTGGGGCCGTTGGTGGTCACGAGCGCGTGCACTGCCGACGTCGAGGCGCGCCCGCATCTGCGGGGCGACGCCGCCGGGCAGGCCCGCGAGGCCTTCCGGACCGCCTTGGACGCGATGGTCCACGCCGGGGCCGGAGTCTCGGACGTCGTGCGCTCCCGCCTCTACGTGACCGACCCGGCCCACGCCGACCCGGTGGGCCGGGTCCACGGCGAGTTCTTCGGCGTCGTCCTCCCCACCGCCACCGTCGTCATCGTGAGCGGCCTCTTCCACCCCGGCCAGATCGTGGCCGTCGAGCTGGAGGCCTTCCGCGCCTGGAGGGACATCGACTAGCAGATGCTGTGCGCCTGAACGATCGTTCAGTAGTATGGGAATCGAGTCCTACCCTGACTCGCCCGTACTCGCCAAAAGTGAGGTGTCACCGTGGACGCTGAGTCGATCGCCGAAGGCCGGGAGCGCTGGGCCAAGCGCTACGCGTCGGCCGCCAAACGCGAAGCCGACTTCACCACCCTCTCGGGGCTGGAGACCGAACCGGTCTACGGCCCGCCCGAAGGCGTCGCCGACCCCCGCATGGACCGCATCGGCTGGCCCGGCGAGTTCCCCTTCACCCGCGGGCTCTACCCCACCGGCTACCGCGGCCGCCCCTGGACCATCCGCCAGTTCGCGGGCTTCGGCAACGCCGAGCAGACCAACGCCCGCTACAAGATGCTCCTCAAGGCGGGCGGCGGCGGCCTCTCCGTCGCGTTCGACATGCCCACCTTGATGGGCCGCGACTCCGACGAGCCCGCGTCCCTCGGCGAGGTCGGCCACTGCGGGGTCGCCATCGACTCCACCGCCGACATGGACCGCCTCTTCGCCGGGATCGACCTCGGCGGCGTCACCACCTCCATGACCATCTCCGGTCCCGCGATCCCCATCTTCTGCATGTACCTCGCCGCAGCCGAACGCCAGGGCGTCGACATCTCCACACTGGACGGCACTCTCCAGACCGACATCCACAAGGAGTACATCGCGCAAAAGGAGTGGCTGTTCCCGCCCGAGCCGCACCTGCGCCTCATCGGCGACCTCATGGAGTACTGCTCGCACCACATCCCCCGCTACAAGCCGCTCTCGGTCTCCGGCTACCACATCCGCGAGGCCGGATCGACTGCCGCGCAGGAACTCGCGTTCACCCTCGCCGACGGGTTCTCCTATGTGGAACTCGGGCTTTCGCGCGGCCTCGACGTCGACCGCTTCGCCCCCGGGCTCTCGTTCTTCTTCGACGCCCACATCGACTTCTTCGAGGAGATCGCCAAGTTCCGCGCCGCCCGCCGCATCTGGGCCCGCTGGCTCCGCGACGTCTACGGCGCCAAGACCGACCGCGCCCAGTGGCTCCGCTTCCACACCCAGACCGCGGGCGTCTCCCTCACCGCCCAGCAGCCCTACAACAACGTCGTGCGCACCGCCGTCGAAGCCCTCGCCGCCATCATGGGCGGCACGAACTCCCTGCACACCAACGCACTCGACGAGACCCTCGCGCTCCCCACCGACCAGTCCGCCGAGATCGCCCTGCGCACCCAGTCCGTGCTGCGCGACGAGACCGGCGTCCTCAACGTCGCCGACCCCCTCGGCGGCTCCTGGTACGTCGAAGCGCTCACCGACAAGATCGAGGCCGAAGCCGAGAAGATCTTCCTCCAGATCCTCGCCCTGGGAGGGGAAACGGGGGAGGACCCGGCCGCCGTCGCCATCGAAGCCGCCAGGCGCCACGCGATCGGCCCCGTCACCACCGGCATCCTCCAGGGCATCGAGGACGGCTGGTTCAACGCCGAGATCGCCGAGGCCGCCTTCACCTACCAGCAGCAGCTCGAAGACGGCACCAAGCACATCGTCGGCGTCACCGAACTCCACGACACCGTCACCCCCGACCTGGAGATCCTCCGCATCTCCGGCGACGTCGAGATCGAGCAGAACGCCGTGCTCGGGCGCCGCCGCGCCGGACGGGACAACGCCGCCGTCGCGCAAGCGCTGGCCGAGATCGTCACGGCCGCCAAGGGAACGGCGAACCTCATCGAGCCGATCCTGGCGGCCGCCCGCGCCGAGGCGACCCTGGGGGAGATCTGCGGGGCGCTGCGCGAGGAGTGGGGCGAGTACCGCGAGACCACCGGCCTCTGACGTCGCCCGCCCGCACTTCGCGGGCGGTGATCACTGGACTCGGGTGCCCGGCCGGGCCTACAATGAGGGAGTCAAAATGCCCTAACGGGGCCACATGCCTCAAACCGATGCCCATGCGGGCAGGAGGGCGATCGCATGGCAGACAATCGAAAGAGCAAGCAAAAGGGCTCGGACGAGTACGGCCACCTGGCACCGCTGTTCCGGGAACTGGCCTCGCTTGACGAGGCCGACCCGCACCGGGCAGAGGTGCGGGAGCGGCTGGTCACCGGGCACCTTCCCTTGGCCGAGCACATCGCGCAGCGGTTCGCGGGCAAGGGCATCGCGAAGGACGACCTCGTGCAGGTCGCCTCGGTGGGCCTCATCCACGCGGTCGACCGCTTCGACCCCGACCAGGGGGCGGATTTCCTCTCTTACGCGGTCCCCACGGTGATGGGCGAGGTCCGGCGGCACTTCCGCGACACGAGCTGGCCGATGCGCGTCCCGCGCCGCCTGCAGGAGCTGCGGATCGCGCTGAACCAGGCGGGCGGCGAGCTGTCGCAGCGCCTGGGGCGCCCGCCCACTGACGAGGAGATGGCCGAGCACCTGGACATCACCGTCGCCGAGGTGCAGGAGGGCTACGAGGCGCGGCAGGCCTACCGGGCGGTCTCGCTCGACGAGCCGCCGTTCGCCGACGGGGAGCGCACGACACTCGCCGAGTCGGTGGGCGAGGACGACGCCGCCCTCGAACTCGTCGACAACCACGAGTCGCTGGTGCCGCTCATCCAGGAGCTCCCGACGCGGGAGCGGAAGATCCTGGCGCTGCGGTACTACGGCGACATGACCCAGACGCAGATCGCCGAGGAGGTGGGCATCTCGCAGATGCACGTCTCCCGGCTGCTCCACCGGACACTGGAGGACCTGCGCGACGGTCTGGACAAGACGCCCCGCTAGGGGCGGCAGGCGAAGGACACTGCACGGTTCCGGGCCGGTCCGCTACGGACCGGGCCGGACCGCGTCCTCATGCCGCTCACGGGCGGATCGAGTCGCGGATGCGGTTCATGAACCCCGGGCCTGGCGGCAGCACGCGTTCGGCGGGGAGGTCCCGGGCGGTGAGCGGGTTCGGCCGGGTCGGGGCGGTCTCCCTGGCCCAGACCATCTTGGCGCCCAGCTCCTCGAGCGTGGCCTCGCTGCACGACTGCTGGAGCTGCGGCACGAGGTTGTGCTCCTCGTCCCGGACGTGGTGGCGGTAGTCCTCGATGAACTCGTGCAGCTTCTGCTCGAAGTGCGGGTGGTCGGGGCCGAACACCTCCAGGTCCTTCATCAGGCCGTCGATCCGGTGGTGCTCGTCGATCTCGTGGCGCACGACCTTGTCGCCGTCCGGTACCTGCCGTCGGACCTCGGGGAACACATAGCGCTCCTCGGCGGTCCACTGGCGGACGGTCTCGGCGAGGGCGTGGTCGGCCAGGGCCTTGCGGTCGCCTGGGCGGCCCCGGTGGGATTCGAGGTCCGTGAACACCTCCTCCATCGCCCGGTAGTCGTCCGCGAGGACTCTGATGAGGTTGTTTTCGGGTGTCATGGCGGCCTCCTCCGGTCAGACCCCGGGCGTACCCGGCACCGGCCGCCCGAAACCCGCGGGCCTGGCGCCCCCTTGGCGGCCGGGGCGCGGGGCGGCACGGGGACGGGGGGGGGGGGGGGGGGGGGGGGGGGGGTGTTTCTGCCCCCCCCCCCCCCTCCCCCGGGGGAGAGAGGACAGAACAGATTTCGCCCCTCCCCTCTCCTCCTCCCTCCGGCCCACGCTCTC